>CAZMZN010000087.1:0-2512 GCA_964570945.1 uncultured Gammaproteobacteria bacterium | reverse complement strand
TCACCCTTAGTATTAATAAATGTCCATTCATTATCGGGTAGTTCAACAGCGGCAAAGCCTTCATGGAAATCATCGGCATATACAAACACTTTATCAGTAATCCTCTCCCCTTTAGTGTTTATGAAAGTCCATTCATCGCTGGGTAATTGAACAACGGCAAAACCTTCTTGGAAATCACGGATTTTAAGAGGCCAATCTTCATACAATAATTCACCTTGTTGGTTGACGATGTTGTATTTGTCGTCTTTTCTTACAATGGCGATGCCGTGTTCGGTGAAATTGCTTACATAATCCAGATTGTGTTTTTTGGCTATTTCTCGGCGAGCTTTGTAATGATATATTTCTTCGGTAATGTTTTCTTGTTCTTCTTTGATGCTTTCCAATATTTCTTTAACCTTTTCCGGACCGTTCGTTAAAATAATTTGCTCGGCTTGCTCTCTGGCTTTTTGCAATTCTTCTTGAGCATTGCTTATTCTTTGTTTTAATTGTTGGCAGTTTTTTAAAGGCATAATAAATAACATTTTATATTACCGATTCGGCGGAATTTCTAAATATTCTAAAATATAATCAGCAATCTCACCAAATAAAGGCGCCGCTGTATCCGCAGCCCAATCAGCCGCTCTGGGGTGTTCGATCCTAATAACCATTACAAACCTGGGATCATCAATTGGCCCATATCCGGCAAATGTCGCATTCACCAAATCCCCATACCCTCCCGATGAATCCGCTTCTTGAGCAGTACCTGTTTTACCGGCAAGATAATAACCGGGAACCGCTGCCGCCTTACCATGCCCATTCTCTATAACATTAACAAGCATAGCACTAATCGTTGTCGCTGTCGCCGGATTAATAACTTGCCTTATTTGTTTAGGGGTTATTTTTTCAGATGTTCCGTCTGGATAAATTTTTTCTTGAACAATGTAAGGTTGCATCAGCATACCTTGATTAGCTAACGCTCCATATGCATCAGCAATTTGAATCAAAGTGGCGGTAAACCCCTGCCCGTAACTAGCAGGTGCATAAAAGGCCTCATTACCTTTATCCAATGAGGAAATTACACCATTCCTCTCGGTATCCAAATCAATTCCTGTCAAAGTTCCTATGCCAAACTTTTTTAGATAATCAGCCATAATTTCACCCCCCATTTGCCGCATAACAAAAACCATACCCGTATTTAAAGATTTTTCTAATACTTGCGTCATGGTTTGTATGCCATGTGCTTTTAAATCTGAATTTTTAATTGGCTTTAAATATCCTTGCACTTCAACTGAACCAGTATCTTCATAAGTCGTATCGGGCTGAACAGCGCCCACATCTAAAGCTGCGGCCATTACCAAAGGCTTAACAACGGATCCGGGCTCATAAGGATCAAAAATCGCCGCATTATTAAAAACAGAAATATCCTCAACTAAGTTGTAAACTTCAGGATCAAAATCAGGCGCATTGCACATTGCCATAACCTTGCCTGTCTTGGGCTCTATTATAATCAAGCTACCGCTATCAGCTTCATATTTATCAACTCCATCCGCTAAAATTCTGCAAGCGTTATATTGAATATTACGATCAATCGTCAAAACTATATCACCACCATCATGCGCAGGCTCAAATTTGCGGCCGCCAACACCTATAAGACTACCAGCAGCACCGGCGGCCGCTTGCAAAAATCCGTTTTCACCGGCTAAAAAATCATTATAATACCCTTCTACTCCATATTGACCAGTCTTTTTACCGTCGTCACCACTCCTTACAAAGCCAAAAATTTGTCCACCTAAATTCTTTTCCGGATATGAACGCGTGTCTTCCAAAGTATAATAAATGCCATCAAATTCATATTCTAGAATTTTATCCAGTGTATCTTGGTCAATATTATGAGCTATTGGCTCATAGGGATCGTCCTTTTTGGAAAGTCTGGATAATAAAATATCGTATTCTGATTGCTTATCATCAATTTTTTGCTCGTTAATATCATTATCCGCCTCACTATCTGTAAGTTCATTTTCCGAATCTTCAACATTATTTGTCTGCCCGGTATTATTATCGGATTTTTTTTCATAACCCAAAATACCGGCCAAGACATCTGCCACCTCTTGAGGATCATTAATCTTTCTAGGATCAGCGTAAATAAACGCTTTGGCTTGATTGGTGACTGCTATATATTTATTGCCGTCCTGCCAATCTGTTACATAAATATCCCCCCTATCAGCAACTAATTCTTCATAAAACTCATGTTGACCAGATGCGACCGCTTGATAAAAACCATATTGCAAAACTTGCAAATCAAAAAGCCGCAATAATACGACAGCTGTAAAAATTGAAAAAAAAACGCGCAAAACAACCAGCCGCTTATCTTTTTTATGATTTTTCTTACGCCGGCGTCCGCTAACCATGACTATATTTTACCCCGACAGACCAATAATGAAAAGCTATGCGGCCTGCAAATCTTCTTCGGTGATAGCCTTGCCATGCAAAGTGATAACATCACCACTCACTTCAAATTCGGCAACTCGTATAA
>CAZMZN010000086.1:0-2562 GCA_964570945.1 uncultured Gammaproteobacteria bacterium | reverse complement strand
AAATAAACTATGATCCGGCGCTGGTGGAAGCGGCAGGGAAACACTTTGACAGCGTTGCCCAGTGTATTTTAAACAAAGACTTTGCCATTAAGTCACCGCCGGACAAAACCAAGGTTTGCAAAGAATGTGACTTTCGGTATTATTGTAAGCTGCGGTAAATATGAAAATAGATTCTTTCAAAATTTTTGCACATATAATTATGTCTAGAAAAAGTTATCGACAAGATTCATTTGGAATTTCTTAATCATAGATTAAGAATTCGGATTGTCAAAAAAAGAGGAGTAAAAGTGTATCTGTCAGAAATTGAAATTGAAGGCTATAAAATCTTCAAAGAAAAGTTTACTGTGAAATTTAATGAAGGCCTAACAGTTTTAATTGGGGAAAATGGTTGTGGTAAAAGTGCAATAATTGATTCAATAAGAGTGTTACTTTCAGAAGATGAATTTGGTAGAGTAGGTATTACAGAATCAGATTTTCATAAAGAATTAACAAAAAAATCTAAAGAAAAAGGAGTAGAGAAAATTAGAATTAGAGGAATTTTTTCAAATCTTAATGAGAATGAACAAGTTGCGTATTTACCATGGTTAGATTATGAAGATAATCAAAAAGCCTACTTAAACATTGAAATTGAAAATAAAGAAAACATTTATGGTCGTTTTAAATGGCAAAAATGGGGCGGAAAAGCCAGAAAGGGGCTCTTTGAGAGAGAATTGGTCGAGGCAATAACTTGCATCTACTTACCGCCATTGCGAAACGCACCTGAAAAGTTACAAGCATATAAAGGTTCCAGATTATCAAGACTTATTCAAAATTTTATTAAAAATGATGAGGATTCTAAAAGCAGTATTGAGCAAAAGGCGAATAAATTTAACAAAGAGCTTTTAAAAGACCAAAAATTACAAGAAATAGATAAAATTATTAAAGAGAAGATAGTTGATACTATTGGCGCATTTTTTGGCCAAGATTCAATGATCCAATTTACGGAAGTAAGCTTTAATAGAATTGTAGAAAAATTGAAGCTTCTGTTTTATCCCAACTTATCTTTGAGAATATCGCATAGAACTGATAAAGAGGAAATGTTTCGTGAGCTTAATGAAAATAGTTTGGGTTATAATAATATACTTTATTTAGCTACTGTTCTTGCAGAGATTGAAGGATTATCTGAAGAAGACACATTTGCAAAAATATTACTAATTGAAGAACCTGAAGCACACTTACATCCCCAGTTACAAACAAAACTACTACAATATTTAAAAGAGCAAGCTCAAAACAAGAACATACAGATTATTGTTACAACACATTCTCCCACTATTGTTGCCTCATGTGGGTTAGACGCTTTGAAGGCAATAACTCTAGCAAATCCAAGTAGACAACCTGAATATTGCGAGTTATCAGAATGTGGATTAACGCCCGAAGCAAAGTTTTTTCTTGAACGTTGGTTGGATATTACAAAATCTACGTTGTTTTTTGCTCGTGGGATATTATTTGTCGAAGGAATTGCCGAAGCTTTGGTCATTCCTGAATTAGCAAAAACAGTGATAAAAAAATATGCTGAAAAATTTAAATATGATAAGAAACCCGAATCATTACAAGACTTTGGTGTATCCGTTATCAATATGAACGGAATTTATTTTGACTATTTTATGCAACCATTTATTGGCAACCAGATGAATAAAATCAATTTGTTCTGTGCCGGTGTAACCGACAACGATCCTGATAAAGATAGCTTACCAACTCAATCAAATCCATCAGCTGGCAAAAATAGATGTCTGTATATGATCGAAAAATTAAAAAGAGAAACCGATAATTGTCGCTTGTTTAGCAATTTAAAAACATTTGAATATGATTTAGCTTTTGAAGGAAATAATATACAAGAAATGTCAAAATTACTTCTTGAAACGTTTGAAACAGATGGTTCCCTTAAAGAAAAATGTAAAGAATTGGCGGAAAAAGACTGGGGAGGGGAAACAGAGGATGAAAAAGCCAAGGCAGCCCAATGGCTTTTGGAAAGATTGCAGTCATCAAATCCGATTGGAAAGGGAGAATTTGCTCAGTTGCTGGCACATAAATTAAATCAAAATGCAATATCATTATCTGTTCCAAAATATATTGAAGATGCCATTAAATGGGTGATAGGTATTCGGGAAGATGGATAAAAAAAAGCTAAAAAATAAGTTATACAAACGATTACGCATTAAATATAAAGATGAAAATATCGAGCGATTAACTTTAGAACAGCTTGTGTTTATTGCCCAAGGAATTAACCAGAATTGTTATTTGGAAGCTTGCCCAGGGAGCGGGAAAACCGAAGTCGTTGGTTTAAAAGCTGCTTATGAGATCAATAATTGGAAGAAAAAATATAGTGGGATCGCTGTGGTTTCTTTTACAAACACTGCTGCTAAAGAAATAGAAAATCGAACAAGAATATATTCGGGTGTAAAAGCTACTACACACCCCCATTTTATTGGAACAATTGACAGTTTTTTCTATAACTATATCTTATTTCCCTTTTTTTATGGATGCGTCGGATTTAGCGGAGTTGATGGTGATTTTAGTCCGAGA
>CAZMZN010000085.1:0-2577 GCA_964570945.1 uncultured Gammaproteobacteria bacterium | reverse complement strand
GCTTTCAGGTCTGGTATTGCTGCTTTTAGCTTCAGATAAATATATTGAAGGCAGTACGCATGCGATATTATCAAGAACCGATGGATTTGTTTTATTAACATTTTTCTTGGTGTTTTTATATTATTTGTTTTTATCGGCTAGAAATCGCAAGCAAATGACTGAAACGGAAACATTTTCGTTGCCCGTTTCTTTTATAATGACGCTTGGTGGCTTAATAGGATTAATCATAGGGGCAAAAATAGTTGTTTATGGCGCAACTGGAATAGCCCATATATTTCATGTTTCAGAAGGGCTAATTGGTTTAAGCCTAATCGCTTTCGGTACTTCTTTGCCTGAATTGGCTTCATCCGTTATAGCTGCGCGAAAGGGAAAAATTGATATGGCGTTTGGCGCTATTGTCGGCTCAAATATTTTTAATATTTTGTTGGTACTCGGTGTCACGGCTTCAATTACGCCGATTGATATAGCTATCAGTAATGTATTTGATATTCTGATTGGATTAATCGCAATGTTGGTTTTGTTGGTTGCTGTGTTGATGTCAAAAGAAGTATTAAATGGCCGTAAATACAGAACAATCTCCAGAGCCGAAGGAGTAGTATTTTTGTTGCTGTATATCGCATATATTGCTTATATTTTTATACGAGGGTAAGCTGATATCATGGATGCCAAAGAAGAAATTAAATCTCGCGCCGATGTTGTGGATATTGTTGGCCGTTATTTGCAGCTGAAACCGGCCGGCGGCGGAAATTTTAAGGCTATTTGCCCATTTCATTCAGAGAAAACGCCATCTTTTTATGTTTCCAGAGAAAAGCAGATTTGGCATTGTTTTGGGTGTGATAAAGGCGGTGATGTAATAGCTTTTATAATGGAAATTGAGGGGGTTGATTTTATAACCGCTTTGCGCCAATTGGGTGATATTGTAGGCGTCAGAGTACCGGAATTAAAAGTTGATAAAAATAAAGGTGAAAAAGAAAAATTATTTGCTGTTAATGATTTAGCGGCCCGTTTTTATCATAAAATTTTAATGGATCACGAGCTTGGTAAAACTGCTCTGGAATATGCAGGGAAACGCAAAATTAACAATGAATTGCTGGAAAAATTTTTATTAGGTGCCGCTCCGGATCAATGGACGGTGTTAACCGATTTTTTACTATCCAAGGGGATTGATCGGCAAATTATTTTAAAAGCGGGGCTCGCAAAGCCGCGGCGCGATGGCCGTGGATTGGTTGATAGATTTAGAAATAGATTAATGATTCCATTGCGTGATGCCGCTGGACGAGTAGTTGGTTTTACGGGTAGACTTTTGCAGGAACAAACAGAAAAAACAGGGCCAAAATATTTAAATTCGCCGGAAACGCTTATTTACCACAAATCCGATATATTATTCGGTCTATATTTAGCAAAAACAGCGATAAAATCAAATGACGCCGTTATTATCACGGAGGGGAATATAGATGTTATTGCTTCACATAGGGCTGGCGTGGAAAATGTAGTCGCTGGTTCTGGAACGGCGTTAACAGAATCGCATTTACGGCAGATTAAAAGGTTTACCAATAACATTGTTTTTTCATTTGACTCAGATAATGCCGGTTTTGCCGCTTTTAGGCGTGCTTTGCATTTGGCTCAATCAATGGATTTTAATATTAAGGTGCTGGTATTTTCAGAAGGGCTGGGCAAAGATCCAGATGATATTGTTAATAAAGATCCGCAATTATGGCGTGATTTGATAAAAAACGCTAAACCGGCGATGAAATACATTATTGAAAGAGAAAGTAAAAAATTGGATTTATCTGATGTAAATTCAAAAAAGCAATTTATTCGGTCCATTATAAATGATTTAAGATTTATTGCTGACCCTATTGAAAAAGAACATTGGTTGCAGCAAATTTCTGATATGGCGCGAATTGAAGAAGCTGTCGTAAAAAAGATGTTATCAGCCAATAGCTTAGCTACCGCGGTTGGTAATATCCAACAAACCGCCTTAAAAACAAAGAAGGGTGAGAAGAAAATTAGCAAAAATAGTAAATCTAAAACAGATTTAGCGGCTGAATTTTTACTGGGTTATTGCTTAAATTATGGCAAAACAATTAATATTGACCTTGATTTGTTACCGGAAAAGTATAAAATTATTTACAAAAATTGCCTTCTTCTTTATAATCAAGGCGATAAGTCGCGTTCCACGCAAGAGATAATAAAAAAATTAGAAGAGCGCCTAGAAAACACGGAGCAAATTGCCATTTTGCGAAGAGCTGTTTTAACGGTTGAACAATTTGCATCTGTAATTGGCGACAAAAAAGTGCGTGAAGAATTGAACCGGCATATAAAAATTTTGCAAAACGCTTTTTGGGTTAAAAAGCGAAAATCTTTAGAAGCCGAAATTCGTTTAGCGGAGATGTCCGGAGATAAAGAAAAACTTAATAAACTTTTGCAAGAGTATAAAAATATGCTCTCGAATTAATTTTTATGCCGACCAAAAAATCAACCTCTAAAAAAACCGCCAAGACAAAGGCAAAAAAAACAGCGGCTAAAAAAAGCGCTAAAAAAACAACCTCTGCAACAGAAAAAATATCTCAAAAA
>CAZMZN010000084.1:0-2587 GCA_964570945.1 uncultured Gammaproteobacteria bacterium | reverse complement strand
CTTTATCGGATGGAAAAATTGTTTCTGATGTTGAACGCGGTAAATATCATTTGTCATGAATTTTATTTTATCATTCTTGAGAATTGTAAAATTTGCCTTCCAGAATATATTCAGAAATTTCTGGTTGTCTTTTATTACGCTCACAATTTTTATTTTAACGCTGATATCGGTAAATTCCGTTTTATTTTTAAATGTTATGGCAAATTCCGCTTTAGAAAGCGTGGAGCAGAAAGTTGAAGTAACAATATATTTTACAGCTGATGCTTCGGATGAATTAACCAAATCAGCTCAAGGTTATTTGCGCGGCTTCTCTCAAGTTAAAGATGTTCAGTTTATTTCGAGCGAGCAAGCGTTGAAAAACTTTAAAGAACGCTATGCTGGCAATGATGTTGTGTTAAGTTCTTTGGAAGAAATAGGTGAAAATCCATTTGGCAATGCACTGGTAATTACAGCCAAATCAACCGAAGATTTTGATTTTATCTTGAACGCTTTGGAAACTCCGGAATTTGCGCCATATATCAAAGATAAAAATTTTGATGATTATGACGAGGTTATTGACCGTATTCAATTGTTTAGTGCACGAATGAAAATCGTAGGCATGGCTATAGCCGCTTTATTTGCTTTAATCGCAATACTTATAATATTTAATACGATTAGGGTGGCTATTTATGTTCATCGCGATGAAATCGCTATTATGAAGTTGGTGGGGGCAAATGATTGGTTTATAAAAGGGCCATTTTTATTGGAGGCTATTTTATATGCTTTGACTTCTTCAGTTTTAATGGGGGTTTTGTTTTTAAGTTTTTTGCAAGCCGCCGAACCGGCGCTTATGAATTATTTTGGAGAAAGTTATGAAGGTGTGCATAATTATTTTTATAACAACGCTGGTTTAATTTTTGGCGGGCAATTTGCGGCCTTGGCAACGTTATCGCTCTTGACAACATCATATGCAATGAGGAAATATTTGCGTATATAAAGCATATGAATCAAGTTGGGCAGTACGGAAAGCACAGGTTTTGGGAAATTGTCCCCGGATTCTTAATCTGGGGTACTTTTATATTGGCAATCATGGCATCATTTATCGCTCCGGTAGCGGCCGTGACTTTTATTATTTTATTTGATTTATATTGGGCGTTGCGCGTTTTGTATTTTTTAATTTTTGTATTGTATTCATATCGTCAGTATAAAAAAGCTTTGAAAGTAAATTGGCTGCAAGAGTTAAAGAAAATAAAAAAATGGGATCAAATTTATCATGTTGTTTTATTACCGACATGGAAAGAGCCGTTGAATATTTTACGGGACGCTTTGCGGGCAATAGATGAAAATCCTTATCCAAACGAAAAATTTATAGTTGTTTTGGGGGGCGAAGAGCGGGATGCGGAAAATTTTGAAAAATACGCGCGTATTTTAAAAGAAGAATTTGGTGATAAAATTAAAAAATTGTTGGTTACTGTACATCCGCACGGGTTGCCGGGCGAAATTGTTGGCAAAGGAGCGAATCTAAATTGGATGGAAAAGAGGGTTAAAGAATATATTGATCATGAACAAATTCCTTATGAAAATATTTTGGTAACAGCGTTTGACATAGATACAATTCCTCATCCTCAGTATTATGCCCGGCTAAGTTATTTGTATTTAACAGAACCTAAAGCCAAGCGCGCATCTTTTCAGCCGTTGGTATTATATTCAAACAATATTTGGAAAGTGCCGGCGCCGGTGAGAATTTCTATGTTTGGAACTACTTTTTGGTTGATGTCAGAGTTGGTGCGGCCGGACAGAATGTGGACATTTTCTTCGCACTCAATGACATGGCAGATGTTGGTTGATGTGGGATTTCATGAGCCTGATTTGGTATCAGAAGATTCTCGTATTTTTTTACAAGGATTAATTCATTATAACGGTGATTATCGCAGTATCCCAATGTTTTTGCCTGTATATATGGATGCGGTTGAAGGGGATAATTATTTGGACGGCCTTAAAGCTTTATATAAACAGCAAAGAAGGTGGGCTTGGGGAGTTGAACATTTTCCATATATGATGGATAAATTTTTACACCGCCCGTTAATGCCTTTAAGGACAAAATTGCGTTTTATTTTTAACGATGTAGAGGGTAAGTATACATGGGCAACCGCGCCTGTATTAATTTTTGTTTTAGGTTATTTGCCTTTTTTGGTTATAGGAGAAGCTGATACGGCGTTTTTGGCTAATGCCCCGTTTGCTTTAGAGCGTATGATGCAAATTGCGACTATCGGCGTGTTTGTCAGTGCTTTTATAAGTCTGTGGTTGTTGCCTCCGCCGCCTAAAGATAAGCGTTGGTATACTTGGCCCATTATGGTTTTACAATGGGCGCTTTTACCGATTACTTTCATTATTTTTGGCGCTTTACCGGCAATTGATGCTCAAACCAGAATGATGCTTGGAAAATATTTAGGCTTTAATGTTACTAAAAAGAAGCGTTGATGTTATTTATTGGTAATTAAATTTTATAAAGTTATCCACAAAAAATATTTTTAGTGAAGAAAATTTATTTACACTTTTTTTAAAATTGTTATACTCGTTTTGTAAAAATTAAAGTAAAGTTATGAAG
>CAZMZN010000083.1:0-2622 GCA_964570945.1 uncultured Gammaproteobacteria bacterium | reverse complement strand
TTAATAGTCCGTTCTGTGTTGAAAGAAGTAGAAACTCGTGAGCGTATAGAAAAATTAGCTCGGGATTTGGAATTTGCGAATTCTCGGTTGGAAAAGCTTTTAAAAATGAAATCGGAATTTTTGAATTTGGTATCCCACCAGTTGCGCACGCCGCTTACTGCGGTGATTGGTTTTTTGGATTGGTGGAAAACGGGCGAGATTGAAAAATTTCCTCCGGAAAAGCGCAAAGAAATGATGCAAAATGTTATTGATTCTGCCGATCGGCTGCGCAACACCGTTGAAGATATTTTGACCGTTTTGAAGGTGCAAGGTGAAACGCAGTACAAATTTGAGCCAACCAACGTATACGATTTAATTAAGGAAGCAGTTGAATTGGTAAAGCCAATTTATGATGCAAAGAAATTAACTTTAGAATTAAAGCCGGCTCCGTCCAACTTGCCTTTAATCAACGCGGATAAAAAATTCTTAAAACAAGTTTGGGTTAATTTAATAGACAATGCCGCTAAGTATACCGAAAAGGGTGGAACGGTGGTAACTGTTAATTATTACACCTTTTCAAAGAAAAATTATAATGAATTCATGGCGATTATGAATAGCCATAATAATTTAGTTAATGGCAAAAACCGTAGTGGCAGCAATGGCAATGCATTTGAAAATGGATTGCCTGAGCATTGGGTAGAAGTATCGGTTAAAGATACGGGTATTGGCATAAACAAAGAAGAAATGCAAAAATTATTTAAGCAGTTTTCTCGCGGGGCCGAAGCCAATAAAATGAATACAACCGGTTCGGGATTAGGGCTTTATTTGGTGAAAGAAATTGTTGATGCCCATAAAGGCATGATAGAAGTAAAATCCGAAGGCAAGGACAAGGGTTCAGAGTTTATTGTTAGGCTGCCGGTTTGATATTTTTGTTTTATAAATATAATAAATTTAATTTATTGTAGGGTGTTTATTTGCTTGCGAATGTAGTTATGGATTGCTGGACTGTTGTAGTATTTTAAATTTGATGTTATAATATAAATATGAACGCTAAAGAGCAATTAATCGATTTAATCAATAATTTAAGCTTAGAAGAAGAGGATAAAAGATGGTGGTTGGATAATTTGAATCATTATGGTCCGGCTGTTTTTAAGGTTTTTTTGGGGTTGTTCGTTGAGTGTCCGCTATGATGAGATGGTTGGTTCAATATTCGCGAGAAAGGCAAAAAGTGTCGAGGATAGACAAAGAAGAACAAAAAAAGTTTTTCGATTTTCAGAAAAAGAAATTAAAAGAATGTTTGTAAACTTATGAAAGAGGCCTTTTCATTTAAACCAGAAAGCATTTCTAACGAACAAGAAATAATACATCTAAGTAATAATTTGGCAGCTGTTTTTGAAAAAGCAGCGCAAAAACAAGAGGGCAAGGCAGTTGAAGAAATGAATTTTGCCGCCGAGGAAACAAAAGAATTAGGGGGCTTTATCGGTGGTTTAGTTGATAGAAGTAGAAAATTAAAAAAATGTTATTGGCAGCAGTATTTGCAGTAAGTATGGCTGCTTTAAGCGAGGCCTGGGCTGGCGAAAAAGCGCCGGTTAAAAATATAGGTCCCGGAGCCCAAAAATTAGAAAAAGTTGCCAGAGACACTATTAATAAAATGCAGATTGATTTTATTAACGAATCAAGAAAAGAACGAGGTGAAAAGCCGATTGTTTATAATCCTTTTATGTCGCAAGAAGAGTTAAACAAATTAATACAGGCTGAGCAAGAAAAAGAAGTAGATAGTATGATGAATGATTTTGCCGACGCTTTAGAAAATTTTTAAAAGATTAATATTGAAGTAAAAATAATTATATGGGTACAAACAGCAAAGGGCGTATAATGTTAATAGAGGATGAAGAAATCCTCATTGATGTTTTACAAAAGAAATTAATTACCGAGGGTTACGATGTTTTGGTGGCGAGAAATGGCGAAGAGGGAATACAAAAATTAAAAGAAACTAGAGATAATCCCCCTGATTTAATATTGCTTGATATTATTATGCCTAAAAAAGATGGTTTTGCCGTTTTGGAGGCAATTAGAAAGGATAAAAAGCTTGCGCCAATACCTGTGATTATTATTTCTAACTCCGGGCAACCCGTTGAGTTGTCTCGGGCCAAAGAATTAGGCGCTAAAGATTGGCTGGTGAAAACCGAATTTGACCCGCAAGATGTAATGGATAAAGTGCAAAAATATATTAATAAAAATAACCAATAATTATGGAAAACAATAATCAACAAAAAATATTAGTAGTGGAAGATGATAAATTCTTGCGAGAGCTTTTGGTTAAAAAGTTAACACAGGAAGGATACCAAGTGGTTGAGGCAGATGACGGCGTTAAAGTTGCGAGCGTAGCCAGAGAATCAAAACCGCATTTGATACTGCTTGATTTAATATTGCCGGGAATTGACGGCTTTGATGTTTTAAAGCAGTTAAGGGCTGATGAATCTATTGGCAAGACGCCGATTATTATTTTATCTAACTTAGGCCAAAAGGAAGAAATTGAAAAGGGTTTTCAATTGGGCGCTAATGATTATATGATTAAAGCCCATTTTACGCCCGATGAAATTGTTAAAAAAATTAAAAAGCTTTTAAGCGAGAGTTATATAT
>CAZMZN010000082.1:419-2630 GCA_964570945.1 uncultured Gammaproteobacteria bacterium | reverse complement strand
CAAGAATAAAAGGGCGCCTTTATCAGCTATAGGTATGATTTTGTTTCTTTCGCCAAGGCTAAAAATCCCAAAGATTAAAACATTTCTCTTTTCTGTTAGGGTTTTAAGTTATAATGTAAAAACATGTTTTTCCCAAAATTCGTAAACACTATCGTAGGAGTATTTTCCGATTGTGATCATGGAAATCATTTTGAGTGTGCCAATAGTCGATAAAATGAATATCATAAAAAAGACGGCTCGGGAGGCCCAAAAAGAAGCGCCGTTCGAATTGTCAACTATAAAGAGTGAAAGAAGAATACATGTGAGTGAGAGAAAAAAGAAAGTGTACCAATTCATTATCCAGTATCGATGCCGTGTCTTTAGTCTTAAAAGTCCCAAAAGCTTTCTTATCTCCAGCTTGTTACTATTGTTATATTCTTGTTCTTTTTTTCTGAATAAAGAAAGTGCATTTTCATACCCGATATAGTTGTATTTACCTGTGGCTAATTGCTTCTCAAGAATGCGAGTATAGCCTACAAGGCGTGTAATTGTAGTTGCTTTGTCAAAAAATATCCACCAACATGGTATAATAATCAGTAATGGAGCAATTATCAAAAGGCTCCTCATATCATTGTTTAGAGAAAATGTCTGATATAGACCTAAAATAATTCCAGTACCTCCCAGCGATAATATGAAATATTGCAATTGACATTTTTTAAGGAGTTGAAGTTCCCCCCTAACGAGCGTTTGTTCATTACGTAATGTCTCTTCGAGTTTCATAACGCAAGTTCCCCATTTTTATTATTTGCCTTCCTCTATAAAAAAGTTAAGTGCAACAACATTACCTAATATTCAAAAATGAAAATTTATTATCGATAAGTAGTTATTTCTTCGGCTGTGCATCGCCTTTATGCTTTGTACGTGCAATGTATAAATCCATAGCACTGCGAATATCAAAAAATCAATTCGTTATCTTGTTTATAGCCAGCAATGACATCTAAAACTTTGTCTTAAACTAAGCGGAACTTTTCACTTTAAGAATTGTATTAAAAATGTATGTTAAATGTCAATACAAATAATTGCAACATAAATAGGAGTTATAAAATGGCACGAACGGCAACAATTCAAGCACGGATTGACCCGGAAATTAAGGATCGAGCTCAAAAAATACTAAAGAAACTCAATATATCAATGTCCGAAGCTATTTCCATGTATTTGACGCAAATTACTTTGCAAAATGGTATCCCTTTTGAGCTGAAAATACCCAATGAGCTTACCGCTGAAACGATAAGCAAATCAGAAAAAGGCGAAGAACTGCATCAGGTAAACAGTGCAGAAGAACTTTTCAAGGAGCTTGAAAGTTGACTATAATTTATACTGCGCAATTCAAAAGGGATTACAAGAAAATCAAAAAGCAAAAGAGAGATCTAAAAAAATTAAAAACTGTCATCGAAAAATTAGCCTCGGGAGAAAAATTAGAACCTGACTATAAAGATCATCCACTAATTGGTGAATTCAAAGGATATCGAGACTGCCATATTGAATCTGATTGGCTATTGATTTATAAAAGAACAAGCGATATTCTTATTTTAGTAAGGACTGGTTCGCACTCTGAATTATTCAAATAAATCATCTTCATTGCCATTTATGTTTGCCAGCCCCGCACATCATAAGAATATTCCTTACAGCCTCACGCAGAGGCGCTAAGATCGCAAAGATTATTTGTGACTTGGCGTCCTTGGCGGCTTTGCGTGAAATTTTTTACTCACGCCAAGACGCAAAGACCGCAAAGTAATTTCACTCTTCTAATCCGTTCACCATACGAAAAATTCCATCTTTTATAAGCGCCGCGCCAAAGTTTATTAATAATCCCAATTTTTTATCTGAAAGGCGCAAGTAAGTCAACAATATTTTCTTATGGACATTTAAAACTTGCTCTATAGATTTTAATTCTACAATTACTTTGTCCTCAATGATAAGATCTGCCCGAAATCCTTCATTAAATATTTTATCTTTATAAGTTATGGGAATTGCTTGTTGTCTGGAGACTTTTAGTCCAAGTTTTTGCAGCTCATCAGCCAAAACAACTTCATATACTGACTCAAGTAGTCCTGGCCCAAGCCCAACATGAATTTTATAAGCAGTGTCAACAACTATTTTAGCAATTTCGTTTTCTGTCATTTTTCCCCCCCCCCCCCCCCCCCCCCCCCCCCCCCCCCCCCCCCCCCCCCC
>CAZMZN010000082.1:0-409 GCA_964570945.1 uncultured Gammaproteobacteria bacterium | reverse complement strand
TGACAAATTTAACTACAACTTCTTGGTGTCCTTCGCGGCTTTGCGTGATAATTTCTTCTCTCGCCAAGGCGCAAAGATCGCAAAGAATTATCCTGGCGTTCTTATTCCGGCAGCAACAGTTCCTGAATTTCCGCTTCTATCTTTTTCAGATCATCTTCTATGATTTGCTCAATTTGCTCGCTCCCGCGAAGTGCCACAGCTCTGCTGATCTCCAGCGACTGAGATAAGATTTTGCGGTTCAATTATTCAATAATATCGAAAAAAATTGATAAAAGCAAGCGAAATTTGAATCATTGCAATATTTATTGAAGTTAATTTCTGTGAAGTAACTTGCGAAAAGATATTTTCCCCGAATCCAACAATGGGAATCAATTGCCCAACAAAAAAGGTCGGCTTAAAAACCGACCTT
>CAZMZN010000081.1:0-2657 GCA_964570945.1 uncultured Gammaproteobacteria bacterium | reverse complement strand
ATATCATTGAACTCCAGTTTTGTTGCTAATTTTTCGTTAATTCTATCACCAAGAGCGTTCCAATTTTTTTCGTTTTCACTAATCAATTCCCGCAAATATGAATAATCTGTTTTATCAATTTCTCCATTCGGTTTTTTTAAAAAACCTTTTTCAAATCTTTCTGCTGATTTTGATGACATAAAACTATAAAATTAATTGACTCTTTCCACATATTCCCCGCTTTCAGTATTAACCCGAATACGGTCTCCGTTCTTGATAAAAATTGGTACCTTTACAATCAAACCATTGTCCAATTCAGCATCTTTTGTAACATTTCCGGAAACAGTATCACCTTTTACGGCGGGCTCGGTATGAGCAACAGTATACTCTATTTTTGCCGGCAAATCCAAAGCTATTGGACTATTTTCATAAGTAACCACTACAACCTCTAAACCTTCTTTCAAATATTTGGCATCATCTCCCACAATATCGGCTGACAATTCCACTTGTTCAAAACTGACATTATCCATAAAGGTATAAGTGCTACCGTCTCCAAAAATAAATTGCATCTTCTTATTTATAACATCAACAAATTCCAAATTTTCACTTGCTTTAAAATTATTTTCATTGACCTTACCTGTTGACAATGATTTCATCTTTGTTCTCACAAAAGAACTACCTTTGCCCGGAGACACGCGCTGAAAACCAACCACAACCCATAGATCTCCGTTCATTTTAATAACTGTTCCTTTTTTAATATCATTTGGTGATGGCATAGTCTTTACTTATTAAATCTTTCCTCAGCTGGAAAAAGCTGAATATTATTAATATCAGAAATACCGTACTTCAGCATAATCAATCGGTCAACCCCTAAAGCATTCCCACATACCGGCTTTTTAATTTTTTCTAGTGCTTCTAGCAATTCTTCATCAATACCAAAAACCTTCCTTCCCTGGCGTCGCCGCTCTTCCTGTTCTTTTTCAAAGCGTTTCCTTTGCTCTTGAGCGTCTATTAATTCCGAAAAGCCGTTACATAACTCAATACCGTTTACATAAGCCTCAAACCGCTCGGCGTAATCACCGTTTTTTGAAAGTCGTGCCAAAGCCGCTTTCTCGACCGGGTAATCAATTAAAAAGAATTTGTCAAAATCAACCTGCGGGTCTTCATTTTCATCAACATTAGCTTCATTATAACGGACCAACGGCCAATCATCATCTAGCCCTAAAATCGTATTAACCAATTCTTGAGTTTCTTTTATGCAATCTTTATAATCAGCGTTTGTTCTATACCATTCCAACATTTTAAATTCCGGAGTATTGTGCGGTTTTAAACTTTCTCCGGCGCGAAAACAGGGAGTAATCGTATAAATTTTTTCCAAACCCGTTCCGAGTAATTTTTTCATAGAAAATTCAGGGGATGTAATCAAGGCAGCTTCTATATTTTTTAAACCATCATCAACAATATCAAAATTAACAACTATTGGATCAATACTAGGCGACATATCTGGATATTTAACCAGTAACGGCGTTTCAAAATAAAGATAGCCTCGGGATTGAAAAAATCTATGGATTTCATCAATTACATTTGTTGCCATTGCTTGGCGCCGCAATAAATCTTCTTTACTCAACATAATTAAAGTATAACAAAAATCGGGGCTGTTGCCCCGATTTTTTATTTTATTTATGAACAAAAGGCAGTAAAGCCATTATTCTGGCGCGCTTGATTTCTTGCGCAATCTCGCGCTGATGTTTAGCGCACAAGCCACTTCTTTTTCGAGGCACTATTTTTGCAAAAGATGATATATATTTTTTTAATAATGCCGTATTTTTATAATCTATTGCCAGATCTTTATTGACACAAAAGTTGCAATATTTTTGACTGGCCTTTTGCTTCATTGATGTTATTTTTGCCATATATTAAAACGGTATATCTTCAATTTTTATTTCATCATCAGCTGAAACTGATGGCTCCTCTACTTTTGGCTCTGATTGCACCCCCTCGCCAGCAGTGAAAGTGCCGTTATTATTACGCCCACCAAGCATTACCATATTTTCTGTGATAATTTCGGTTCTATATCTTTTTACACCATCTTGTCCTTCCCAATCACGAGTTTGCAATCTGCCTTCTATAAACACTTTATTTCCTTTGCGTAGATATTGAGCGCAAATTTCCGCCAAACGGCCCCAAGCAACAACATTATGATATTCAACTTGCTCTTGCTTTTCACCAGTACTGGAATTTGTCCAAGACCTATTGGTAGCAACTCCAAAAGAACAAACCGATTGACCGCTATTCGTTTGCCGTAATTCAGGGTCGCGAGTTAAATTGCCAATAATCATGGCTTTATTAAGTGAAGTTGCCATACTAAATGTTATTTAAATCGGTTTCTAATATTTGATCTAATTTTTTATCCAAATCTTTGGTTACATCGGAAGCCACCACCTCTTCTTGTAATGGCGCTTTTTCGGCTTTCACTTCTTTTTTAGCATTAACTCTTTTTCCTTCCGGAGTGATGGGTTCTTGATATGAAGCAATATTAAACTTTACTTCAGGAATTCCCTTTGGACGTTTTATAATAATGTGTCGCAAAACTTCATCAGCTAATTTTAAATCTCGATCTATTTTGTTCAAATCAAGATCATCTCCCGAAATATAGTTTAGCACATATGTGCCATGAG
>CAZMZN010000080.1:0-2683 GCA_964570945.1 uncultured Gammaproteobacteria bacterium | reverse complement strand
TATTCAAACCGTTTATTCTTTGCCAACAAAATCCAAATACTTTTTTCATCAATATTTTTAAACAATTTTCTGTTGGTAAAAATAAAATCAATTAATTCCACATCATCCAATTTAATAATTTTATCTAGAATTTCATACGCCTCATCACTCTCAATTTCTAAGACGTCCCAATTGCGTAAAATAATGTCAGCCCCTTCGCTAAAACCGGCTATTTCAAATAAATTGAAATGCTTTCCATCGCGCAATTTATGCTTCAACCTATCCCAATCCTCAGCTAAAAAATACCTAGAATCATTATTTTGAAAATACTCTTTTCTCTTCATAAAAAAAATTATACAAACAAAAAATAGAGTTGCAAACTCTATTTTTTGTTATTTGCGACGATGCGTATCTTCGACCAATTTTCCGGTTTTGAGTAGCCATTCTCGCTTGCTGGCAATTTTTAGACCGCGCAGTTTACTGGCATGCTGCTTATTCTTAGAAACGGGACGGCTATGATAACGCCTATTGCGCACAGTCAAAGCTTTTCCGCTTTGTTGAAAGCGCCTCGTAAAACGCCTAAACATAGCCTCAAAGCTTTCACCCTTTTTCCTTTTTACGTAAATAGTAGACATTTTCCTTCCTTTCCACTTAAAATTTAACGGCCGAATCTTAGCATTAATCGTAATTTTCGTCAAATTATTTTAAACGGCGACGGACAATGTCAATCACTTTATCCATATCGACAATTTCTTGCGCGCCGCTCTCCATATCTCTAACAATAATTGTCCCATCTAATACCTCTTTTTGTCCTAAAATCAAAGAAATCTTTGCTTTGCGTTTATCGGCCATTTCCAATTGCGCTTTTAACGACCCCTTACCAAAGGCTTCCGCTACGGGAATACCGGCTTGCCTGAATTTTTCAAATAAAACCAAACCCTTACGCCTGGCAGCTTCTCCTAACTGACAAAAGAAAACATCAACTACTTTATTTGTTTGTAATTCAATACCTTGAGCTTTCATCGCCAAAATAACCCTTTCAACACCAAGCGCCGCACCCATTGCCGGCACATCTTCTCGGGCGCCAAGCATTTTTATTAAACCATCGTAACGGCCGCCGCCACCAATCGCATTTTGTGCCCTTTCTTCTTCATCATCAATAATCGGGATAATTTCAAATACGGTTTTACTGTAATAATCCAAGCCGCGCACCAAAAAAGGATCCAACTCATAATGCACTTCACTTTCATCCAAATATTCTAAAACTTTCATAAAATCTTGTTTAGATTCTTCATCTAGCCAATCCACGATTTGCGGGGCATCCGCTTTCAATTCCTGAACAGCTGAATCTTTGGAATCCAACAAACGCAAAGGGTTTTTTGTTAATCTTTTTTTATCAATATCGGACAATTTCTTTCTGAATTGTTTAAAATAACTGACAAGCTCCATCGTATATTCACGGCGCGATTCGGGAGTACCGATTGAGTTTATTTTTACTATTGTTTTTAAACCTAATTCTTGAAGCAATTTATACATCATTATAATAATTTGAGCATCTATAATCGCTTCACTTGAACCCAAAGCTTCCAAACCGAATTGCCAAAATTGGCGATAACGACCGGCTTGCGGTCTATCATGTCTAAACATTGGACCAAAATACCACAACTTAACAGGCTGCGGCTTGTTAAGCATTCCGTGTTCTATATATGCTCTGGCAATTTGCGCTGTCGCTTCCGGCCGTAAAGTAACGCGGGTGTTACTAGGATCAACAAAAGTAAACATTTCTTTTTCAACAATATCAGTCGCCTTTCCAACCGACCGTTCAAACAACTGCGTCGCTTCTAAATAAGGCAATCTAATTCTGTCAAAACTGTAATCATTAGCCATTTTCCGCGCCGCATCTTCAACAGCGTCCCAATAAGGCGCTGACTCTGGCAATATATCCCTAAATCCGCGCAAAGTTTTATAAGTTTTCTTTTTCTTTTTATCCTCCTTGTCTGTTGATTTTTGTGCCATATTTTAAAATGAATAATCAGGAGCGGATATAACGCCGATTCTATTTATCGGAAAACCACGCAACCATACACGCCCAACAATCTCATCTTTTGTTATAGGGCCAAAACTACGCGAATCCAAACTCTGATCGCGATTATCACCCATAACAAAATATTGATCACTGTTTAATACAACGCGCATATGGTCGGTTGTAATTTCATTAATATAATCTTCATCCAAAACAAAACCGTTCGGATAATCTGAATTATAAATTTTTATTTGTCCGTTTTTTATTTCAACGGTTTCACCCGGCAAACCGATAATTCTTTTAATGTAATAATCATTTACTCCGGTCGGTGGACGTAAAACTACCGCTTCCCCTCTTTGTACATCACGGAACCTGTATGTAATTTCATCAACTATCAGGTAATCGTTTTCATAAAAATTGGGCTCCATAGAAACTCCTTTAACAACAAACGGCTGCACTAAAAAATAACGAACCGGAATAATAATAGCCAAAGCAATCACAATAATTTGCGCTACTTCCAAAAAAAACATTATTATCGAACCAATGGTACTACCAAACACTTTATAAACCCAAGGTTCATTTTTTTCGCTGATTTCACTCATATACGAAGGGATAATATCACAAATAAAATACAATAGCAACGCCTTTTAAATGGAATAATTTTATGATATTGTATGCTTG
>CAZMZN010000079.1:1260-2688 GCA_964570945.1 uncultured Gammaproteobacteria bacterium | reverse complement strand
GATTCAAGGGGCGCTGTCTGAAAAAAGCGGCATTTATAATTTGGGGACCGGTTTGCAAACAAAAACTGAAGAAATTTTGCAATTGGTGAAAAATGCTGCCGGTATTGAACCGAAAGTATCTTATGATGAAAAACAGTTAGACGCCGTAAAGCATATTTGTTTGGATTCTTCTTTGGCGGAACAGGAGTTGGCGTGGCGGCCGACTGTTGATTTAAAAACAGGAGTGCAACAGACGGTTGATTGGTATAAAGAAAATATTTAAGTATGCGTGTCGCGCGAGAAAACAGTATTGATCTGGCGATTAAAATTTTGTCCGATGGTGGTACTTTGGTGTATCCCACTGAAACTTCTTATGGTTTGGGTTGTGATGCCACTAATAGTCAAGCGGTCGCAAAAATTTTTTCTTTAAAAAATAGGCCGATGGGCAAGGGAATGACTATTTTGGTCAAAGATATAAAAGAAGCTGAAAAATATATTAAAATAAACGCAGAAGCAAAAGAAATTATTAAAAAATATTGGCCGGGCGCATTAAATGTTGCCGCGCCGTTATTACCTGCTTCTCCGATTGTTAAGGATTGCGCAATTGGTGGTTTTCAATCGGTAAGAGTTTCATCGCATCCCTGGGTTCAAGCTTTGCTAGAAAAATATCCTAACCCTCTTGTTTCCACAAGCGCTAATTTATCTGGCCGGCCCGATATATATGATCTCAAATTATTGGAGATAAAACCGGATTTGATTATTGATGACGGTATTTTGCCAACCAGAAAGCCCTCAACTTTAATTAAGATTGGTGATAATGGCATTAAGGTTTTGCGGCAAGGTGAAATTAAAGTATGAAAAAATCTTTTGGCCAACATTTTTTAAAAGATAAAACCATTGCTAAAAAAATTGTTGCGGCACTGGATTTATCGCCAAATGATTTTTTAATTGAAGTTGGTCCCGGCGCCGGCATTTTAACTGAACAGGTTTTATTAAAATATCCGGAATTACAAATGGTATTAATTGAAGCGGATAAGGATTTAATCGCTGATTTGCGGCAAAAATTTTCCAATATCAAAATTATCAACAAAGACGCCGCAAAAATAAATTATGATGAATTGACCGTTGGTAAACAGTGGAAATTTTTAAGTAATTTGCCATATAACGCCGGAAACGCAATTTTGCGCCAAGTGTATTCCGGTACTAATAAACCAACAAAAGCGGTGGTCATGGTGCAAAAAGAAGTGGCGGATAAAATTTTGGCCACTCCGAAAACGGGAAATGGCGGCGTTTTAACCGTTGCAACTCAAATTTATACAAATCCAAAAAAGATATTGACCGTAAAGCCCGGTTCGTTTGTGCCTCCGCCGGCGGTTATGTCAACGGTTATTTCTTTGGATCTGCACATTAAAACGGAAAATCCTGAGGCGGGTTTTGTTTTGGTAATTT
>CAZMZN010000079.1:0-1250 GCA_964570945.1 uncultured Gammaproteobacteria bacterium | reverse complement strand
CGGTAATAGATTTGGCAAAGGTGGGGTTTTCGGCGCGCCGCAAGCAATTAAAAAATAATTTGTCAGCTTATTTTTTGGATAAAAATAAAGATATTAAACAAGTCTTTGAAAAAGCAAAAATTGATTTCAATGCTCGTCCGCAAGATTTATCAATAGACGATTGGGTGCGGTTACAAAATTTGTTATAATGCAAGTAATGGAAGAAAAAGAAAACAAGAGGGTGTTTATAAAGCCTGATAGGGTTTCGGTAACGCGCGAACAAAAAGCGGGTTTTGTTTTGGTAATTTCAATTGGTTTTTTATCAATAATTTTGGGAATATTTTACATTGGAAAGCATCTTAGCGATCCTTTTAATATTGAATACACCGGTCCTCGTTTTATCAGTGATGAAGAAAAGCAATTGCTTGATTTAATGAAGCAAAAACAGTCTGATACTGACGGTGATTCTTTGTCTGATTATGATGAAAGTAATATTTACGGCACCAGCCCGTATTTGGCGGATACTGATAGCGATGGCGTGAGTGATGCTGACGAAATAGCCGCCGGCACCGATCCGTTATGTGCAGGTAATGATTGTTCTGACAGTAATAGCACTCCAATCATGGAAGAAGAGAATATAAATTCATTGGATTTAGGACTTGAAAACAGCAATCAGGATAATGTTTTGAATGATTTGCAAAACAATGCCGAACAAATCAAATCTTCTTTTGCCGAAATGTCTGTTGCGGAAATGCGTCAGCTTTTGATTGATTCCGGCGCTAATAAAGAAGATGTTGATGCTTTAAGTGATGAAGAAATCAAACAATTATTTAATAGCATTATCAATAATTTGTTTAACGACAGCGCCGCGTCAACCGGTGTTGCAAATACTGAAAATCAAATATCAGAATAAATATGCGCCAGCGTTTTTCGCAAAAAACTATAGAAGTATTAATTGCTTTAATTTTGATTATTAATATAGCGACCGCACCTTTTGCTGCTAAAGCGCAACTTGTAACCGCCAGTCCGGATTTGGTTTCTTTGGAGCTTGAAGCGAGAGTGTCCGATGCGGCTAAAGAAGCAATCAAAAAATCATTGGTAACTTCAATATCAATGATGATTATTAATTTGATTACAGAACAAACCAGTAAATTGGCGGCGCAAGCAGCGATTTGGGTGGCGAGCGGCGGCAATGCGGATGCGCCGTTATATGAAATGACTCCGCCGGTTGAATACTTACAAAAAGAAGCGGTAAGTATTATTTATGACGC
>CAZMZN010000078.1:0-2717 GCA_964570945.1 uncultured Gammaproteobacteria bacterium | reverse complement strand
GGA
The DNA here is from genome assembly GCA_964570945.1 of uncultured Gammaproteobacteria bacterium. Classification (GTDB taxonomy): domain Bacteria; phylum Patescibacteriota; class Patescibacteriia; order UBA9934; family UBA9934; genus UM-FILTER-41-21. The sequence continues at coordinate 2,714 of CAZMZN010000078.1, read as the reverse complement.
CCGGGGCTTTCCCCCTTTAATTTTAATTATTCCAGCCTCAGCCTCAACGCCAATTCCTTCAATTGATCCTCATGAACCGGCGAAGGGGCCTCGGTCATGAGACAGGTCCCCTTCTGGGTTTTCGGGAAGGCAATCACCTCACGGATCGAATCCAAGCCCAAAAGGAGAGCCACAAAGCGGTCCAGTCCTAAAGCGATACCTCCATGCGGCGGCGCACCATAAGAAAACGCTTCCAACATATGGCCAAACTGAGAATCAATCTGCTCATCGTTCATTCCCAAAATTTGCAAAACAGCCCTTAACGCTTCCGGCTTATGATTACGAATACTGCCCCCGCCAATTTCAAAACCGTTCAATACCAAATCATATTGGGCGGCAACAATATCGCCAATATTGCGTCCGGCCATTAAATCATCATAAAACTCTTGTTTTGGCGCAGAAAAAGGATTGTGCGTAAAAGTCCAAGCGCCATTATCATCTTTTTCAAACATTGGAAAATCAACCACCCAACAAAAAGCCAATTCATCAGGATTATTTTTATCACTTCTCAAATCAGGGCGGTCAATACCGTATTTATCCATTGCTTCTTTATATGAAATGCGCGGAAAAGGTTTGGCGGCTATTTTTTTCTGCGGATACAGTTTTTCTACAACAGCAACCATCATTTTTTCAATCACATCCATTACATCATCTTCTTCAACAAAACTCATTTCCATATCCATCTGAGTAAATTCGGGTTGACGATCGCCGCGTTGGTCTTCATCGCGATAGCATTTTGCCATTTGATAATACTTTTCAAAACCGGCTGTCATTAACAACTGCTTGAATTGTTGCGGGGCTTGCGGTAAGACATAAAATTTACCCGGATGAAGACGAGCCGGCACTAAAAATTCTCGTGCTCCCTCGGGTGTCCCTTTTGTTAAAGCCGGAGTTTCTATTTCAACAAAATCCAAATCATTTAAAAACTTGCGCATTTCTTGAAAAACAGCATGGCGGTGGCGAATATTATACGCCATTCTTTCACTGCGCAAATCCAAATAACGGTATTTTAATCTTACCTCTTCATTAATTCCCGAAGTGTCTTTATCTATTTCAAACGGCGGTGTTTTCGCGGTATTTAAAATAACAATCTTTTTAGCTAATAATTCAACGGTTCCGGTAATTAATTTATCATTAACCTGCCTGGGGCCTCTTTTTTGAACAATACCCTCAAATTGAACCACCCATTCCGGCCGCAATTCATCAGCTACGCTTTCAAAATCAGGCTCTATATCGCCGGGAGCTACTACAACTTGCAACAGCCCGTCTTTATCGCGAATATCAAAAAACTTAACTTTTCCCATATCACGGCGGGCATGTATCCATCCGGCCACCACAACCGTCTCCCCTATTTTATTAACTGTTTGTGAAGTTAAAATTCTATTCATAAAAATCAATTATAAGCACAGACTACATTATTTTACTATCACCTTCAAGCGCCGCCAACCCGGACCAAAACGGCGACTCGGATCCATACGGTAAGTGATAAGCGGCCAAATCGTTTACGGTTTGCAAAAAATCAGACAACATTTCCGATGATAAACGAATTTTCAATAAATCATAATAACGCATATCAGTAGCGGCACGCAACATACGAACGGCATCTTCTTCCAAACGGCGAGCGGCAAACCATTCTTGCAAATCTTTTTTAACACAATCACTGCAAACCAAGCCACCGCGCCCGCCATGCCAACGAAAAGCCAAAGGAAAAATTTCCCCTTTACAAGAAAGGCAACGCTTTAATTCCGCTCCATAACCCAAAATTGACATAATTTTCAACAAAAATGCCCCCATAACAAAAGCCGATCGCCGCGGAGTCAACTCGGGACTATTATTCAAAAATTTCAACCAAATTAATAATTCAATGTACAAAGACGGATCTTGTTCTCCTTCATTTATTTGCCGATTCAACCAAGACAATGAATGTAAAGCTAAAATTCTTTTATTAAAACTGCCGGCGATATTGGTAAAAGACACCTTTTTTTCCACCGAAATTACGGTTGTGCTCCTGCGCCCCTGCACGACTTCCAAATCAACAATAGCGAACGGCTCTAAATGAGGCGCCAGCTTTGCTTTTATTTTACCGGCGCCGCGGCCCAAAAAAGATAATTTGCCAAAATTTTTTGTTAAAGCACTATAACGCCTATCCGCTTCTCGAATAGGGTAAGAATTAATAATCACCGCTTCTGTTTTCAGAGTTGACCAAGACATTATTTTGTTAATTAGAATCTAAAAAAGCCTGCAAAATAATCATTGCCGCCAATGAATCTTCATCAGCAATCGCCCCTTCCTCTTTTTGCAACCTTTGCGACTCGCGCGAAGTAAAACTTTCATCTATTTCAAAAACGGGCAAATTAAATCTTCGGCGCAATTTTTCTATAAAATCACCGGTAATTTGTAATTGCTCATCAGAATGAAAAGTGCCAACCGACCTCGGCACGCCAATTACCAACCCGCCAATATCTTCACTCTCAATAATTTTCTCCAATTCACCAAAAAAAGCTTCATTGCCGTTATTAACAATGGTAAATAAAGGCGAAGCAATTTTTACTTCATTATCACCTATCGCCAAGCCGATTTTTTTTAAACCGTAATCAATTCCCAAAAAGCGCATATTACTAATTTGGCAAAGCGGTAAAATCCGGGCGAACGACCGCTCCGTCAACCATAACGGG
>CAZMZN010000077.1:0-2725 GCA_964570945.1 uncultured Gammaproteobacteria bacterium | reverse complement strand
GTCTATAATGTAGAGTGCTAATTTGCTATAATGGAATTATATGATGCCAAATAATTTTACTTCAAAATCACAAGAAGCGATACATTTTGCTCAAATGCTTGCCAATGAAAACGGACAACAAGCGGTTGAGCCGGTTCATCTACTAGCTAGTTTAATTAATCAGGAAGATGGAATTGTTGTATCTCTTCTGGAAAAAATGCAAACAGATTTGGATTCCTTACGCGACGAAGTGAATTCTATATTGGAATCGCTTCCTAAAGCGTTTGGATTTTCTCAAGGTAATATGGGGCAGGTTCTGCTCTCCCCTTCTCTGGCAAAAGCATTGCAAGCGGCTCTAAAAATTGCCAAGGAATTCGGTGATGAATATATTTCAACAGAACATTTATTTTTAGGTTTGATGAAAGATAGTCAAATAGGAAAATTTTTATCATTACACGGAATTACTGAAGAAAAATTATTAAAAGCATTGAAAGATGTTCGCGGTAATCAAAGGGTGGATAGCGCCGATCCGGAAGCTAAATTTCAAGCATTGGAAAAATATAGTATTAATCTGACTGAAAGAGCTCGCAAAGGGAAATTGGATCCTGTCATTGGTCGCGATGAAGAGATTAGGCGTGTTATGCAAGTATTGGTACGCAGAACAAAAAATAATCCTGTATTAGTGGGTGAAGCGGGGGTTGGTAAGACGGCTATTGTCGAGGGGTTGGCGCAAAGAATTGTGACCGGAGATGTGCCGGAAACACTTAAAGAAAAAGAAATAATTTCATTGGATTTGGGGTCTTTAGTGGCCGGAACAAAATTTAGAGGTGAATTTGAGGAAAGATTAAAGGCTGTAGTGAAAGAAATCGAAAATTCTGATGGAAAAATGATTTTGTTTATAGATGAGTTGCATAATTTGGTTGGCGCCGGCAAAGGTGATGAGTCGCCAATGGATGCATCCAATTTGTTAAAACCGGCTTTGGCGCGTGGAGAAATTAGAGTTATCGGAGCCACCACCTTGCGAGAATATCAAAAATATATTGAAAAAGACGCTGCTTTAGAAAGGCGTTTTCAGCCCGTAATGGTTGAAGAGCCGTCTGTAGCTGACACCATTGCCATTTTGCGAGGTATTAAAGAAAAATATGAAATTCATCACGGAGTTCGTATTTCCGATGCTGCTATTGTAGCCGCCGCTGAATTATCAGCCAGATATATTACTGACAGATATCAACCTGATAAATCAATTGATTTAATCGATGAAGCGGCCGCCGCTTTACGCATGCAAATTGATTCCATGCCTGAAGAATTGGATAAATTGAAACGCGAGGAAATGCGTTTGGAAATTGAACGCCAATCATTATTAAAAGAATCAAGCAAAGAAGGAAAAAAGAAATTAAAAGAAATTGAAAAAGCTATCGCTGATTTAAAGGAAAAATCAGGAGAATTGGAATTACGTTGGAAAAATGAAAAAAGTATTATTCAAAAGATACGCGATTTAAAAGACGAGATAGATAAACTAATGAATGAATCTGAAATTGAAGAAAGGCACGGTAATTTGCAAAAAGTTGCGGAAATAAGATATGCGGTTATTCCGAAAAAGCGTGAAGAATTACATGCCGCCCAAAAAGAATTGCGCCGTTTTCAACAAGAAAGAGGCTTGCTAAAAGAAGAAATAGGCGCCGAAGAAATCGCCGCTGTTGTTTCGCGTTGGACTAATATTCCGGTTGCAAAAATGCTTCAAAGCGAAATGGAAAAATTAACTCACATGGAAGACAATTTGCGAAAACGAGTTATCGGCCAGGAAGAGGCTATTAAGGCGGTTAGTAACGCTTTGCGCCGTTCACGTGCCGGAATTTCCGAAGAAAAAAGGCCTATTGGTTCGTTTATATTTCTCGGCCCTACAGGAGTTGGAAAAACAGAGTTAGCAAAAGCCTTGGCCGAATTTATGTTTAATGATGAGGATGCTCTGGTGCGTGTTGATATGTCGGAATATATGGAAAAGCATAGCGTTAGTAAGTTGATTGGTTCTCCTCCGGGATATGTCGGTTATGATGAAGCCGGCCAATTAACTGAAAAAATTCGCCGCCGACCTTATTCTGTTGTTTTGTTTGATGAAATTGAAAAAGCGCATCCCGATGTCTTTAATCTTTTATTGCAAGTTTTGGATGATGGACATTTAACCGATGCAAAAGGCAGAAAAGTAAACTTCAAAAATACAATTATAATTCTTACTTCCAATATCGGTTCTGATGTTATTCTAAATTCCGGTAATGAAATAGGCTTTGGTAGCAAAGAAACAAAAGCGCAAGAAAAGCCTGTTAAGGATAAGGTCTTTAAATTACTGCGAGAAAGGTTTAAACCCGAATTTTTAAACAGAATTGATGATATTATTTTCTTCCATGCTTTAAGTGAAGAAAATATTGCCGATATTGTAGGCTTGCAATTAGATCAGGTCGCAAAACGTTTAAAAGAACAACGTAATATAACACTTAAAGTACTGGTTAAAGCAAAGAAATATTTAGCCAAAAAAGGCTATGATCCGCAATACGGCGCTCGACCCTTAAAGCGAGTAATTCAAACTGAAATTTTAGATCCTTTAGCGATGATGATTGTATCAGGTGAGGTTCCGGCTGAAGCAAAAGTAACTATTGATGCTCCGAATGATAAAATTGAAATAAGGGTAAAATAAAAATAATTAAAAAATAACAAAACCGCCATTATAATGGTGGTTTTGTTATTGACTGTT
>CAZMZN010000076.1:0-2776 GCA_964570945.1 uncultured Gammaproteobacteria bacterium | reverse complement strand
ATACATGGTTTATGCTTTTTAAGAAAGGGATTATTGATAAAATAGAAAAAAATTTGTCAAATACGCTGAATAAAAAACCGATTAATTCTGAGGAGATCAGCATAATAAACATAAATAAAACAACTTCCCAAAAAGGATATTCGGTTAAATCAATAATTCTTTCAGAAAAAAGATTTACCGCGTAAAGAGCAACAAAAATACCACCGAGCAATCCTACAACTTGTCCAAATGCTTTAATAAACCCCGCTTTCCAGCCGCTAATGATAAAAATAGCAGCTATAATAATTAAAACGATGTCAAGTAGACTGAACATATTAATTTCTTCTCGGGAATAAAGGATCTCCTTTTAATATTTTTTCTCCATTAAAACGCTCACTTATTTCATTAGCTGCGTTAGGCATTACAGGCTTTAGATATTGCGCGACACGCCTTATAATTTCCGCCGTTTCCGCCAATGTTTCTTGAGCCTTCCCCTTATCAGTTTTTATAGTTTTAAACGGTTCTTCTTTATCAATTTTTTCATTCGCCCGATCAATCAACGAGAAAACAGTATCTGTATATTTCTTAAAGCGGTAATTTTTCATCAAGTTCGCCAATTCTTTATCTGTCTTCTCCCATGATCTATCAACTTTTGGCAAAACTCCGTCAAAATATTTATTGCTCATTGCTGCTACCCTAGATACCAAATTACCCAATTTATTGGCTAATTCAGAATATCTCGCTTCCATTCGCTCACGCGAATAATCACCATCTCCACTTTCCGGCATTTCTCTTAAAAAATAATAACGCACAGCATCGGTACCAAATTCATCAACCAGTTCTGTTGGGCTAATAACATTACCAAGAGATTTGCTCATTTTTTCACCCTCAATAGTCAAATAATCATGAACAAAAATTTGATTAGGCAATTTCAAACCTGCAGATAAAAGCATAGCCGGCCAATACACAGCGTGAAAACGTAAAATACCCTTACCTATCATGTGTATTCTTTCACTATTTTCATTGTTCCAAAATTTTGAATATAATTCACCGTTATTTGCGTAGTCCAGCGCAGTAATATAGTTTCCCAAAGCATCAAACCAGACATACATCACTTGTTCAGGGTCGCCGGGAACGGGAACGCCCCAATTCTGCGCTCGTTCTTTTGTCCGTGAAATTGAGAAATCCTCCAGGCCGCTATCTATAAATGCCAATATCTCATTTTTCCTGCTCTCCGGAATAATTTTTATAACATCATTGGCAATAATATCACGCAATTTGTTCTGATATTTTGATAATTTAAAAAAGTAATTGTCTTCTTCTATTAATTCCAATTCTTTTTTATGTTCAGGGCATTTTTTATCCGGCACCTCTTTTTCAGTATAAAACGCTTCGCAACCGACACAATACCAGCCTTTATAATGTTTTTTATAAATATCTTCCGGATTGCAGGCGCTCCAAATCTTTTGAGCACCTTTGATGTGCTTTTCCGTACTCGTTCTTATAAATCCATCAATAGATAAATCTAAAACATCTTTTAATTTTTCAAATTCAGCCGCATGCCTATTTACAAAATCAGCCACTTCTTCACCGGCTTTCTCAGCCGCGCGCACATTTTTTAAACTATTTTCATCAGATCCTGTTAAAAAATAAACATCTTTTTTTTGTAAATCGCGATAATAGCGCGCCAAAGCGTCAGCTTGAATCACTTCCAATCCAAAACCTATATGCGGTTTTGCATTGACATACGGTATAGCAGTTGTGATAAAAATTTTATTCATATTCTTTTGGTGCGATTACAATAGTAAATTCTCCTTTTTGCGAACCGTTTTCCAGCGCTTTAATAATATCATCGCGCATCCCCCTATAGATTGTTTCATAAATTTTAGTAAGTTCTCTTGCTACCATTAATTGTCTGTCACCAGGAAGTTGGCTTAAGGTTTTTATAATTCTATGTTTTGACTCATACAACACCACTGTGTGATCAATTTCCGCTATTCTGGCAAAAAATTTATTTCTCCCTTTCTTATTCGGAGGAAATCCGATAAAAGTAAAAACATTTGTCGGAAAACCACATATTGATAAAGCCGCCGTCACGGCGCTTGGACCCGGAATCGGCACTATATTTACCCCCAATCTTGCCGCCTTTGCCACAAAGACACTACCGGGATCGGAAATTGCAGGCGTACCGGCATCCGTTACCAAAGCCACAGATTTTCCGTTTAATATTTCTTTTAATAATTTTTGTTCTTTTTCATTTCCGCTATGCTGATGCAGAGCTACTGTTTCGTTGCTAATGCCGAATTTTGCAAAAATCTTTTTGGTAACACGCGTATCTTCACAAGCAACAATATCAACTGATCTTAATATATACAAAGCCCGCTTGGAAACATCATCCAAATTACCAATCGGCGTGCTAACTACATACAACCTCGCTTGCTTATGTTGTAAATTTTCAGCTTTATCCATGTATAATATTGACTAATTTTCATTTTCTGACTGCTCTGCATTTTCCGCCTTATTTATAATATCGGTTGCCGCTGTCGCCTCTTGTGTGGAAGGATGAATAGACGCCCAACAACCGGCAAACATTTTATCACCATCAACTTTTGTTAAATAAGTTCCCTCCAATGGTCCAGAAATTGCCATACCATCAGCGGTCCAAACCGAATTCGTTGTCTCATCAATAAATTGATCATTTTCTTTATCGTATCTAAAAATCAAATCATAATCTAATGACTCCGCTAAATACAAATACGATTTTTTCTTATCCTGATCGTAAAATACGACAACCGAC
>CAZMZN010000075.1:0-2902 GCA_964570945.1 uncultured Gammaproteobacteria bacterium | reverse complement strand
AATATATTTTATTAATGAAGAATTTAATTTAACAAATAATCTTGGCGCGCACCAAAGGCAAAATGCCGCTTTGGCAGCAGCCGCTTGCCGATCGCTGGGTATTGACGATATAATTATCAATAACGCTTTGCAAACTTTTCATTTACCGCCATGTCGCTTTGAAACAATTGATACACAACCGCTGATTATTATAGATGGCGCGCATTCTCCCGTAAAAGTAGCCTCAACAGCCAAATTAATCGCTGAAAAAAATTTAAAGCCGTACATTGTTTTTGGGTGCGTTGCCAATAAAGACGCCAAAAAAATGCTCGCCCACTTGATACCGGTAGCTAAAAAAATTATTCTCACTCGTTTTGACGTCTTGGTTCGCAAAGCTGCCAACCCTTTTGTATTGGAAAAACTAGTTCCTCCCACTAAACACGGAGGAACTTTTCTTGATTGGCGAGATGCTTTGCAGCAAGCAAAAAAAATGGCAAAAAAATCAGAAAATATTGTCATTACAGGGTCATTATTTTTAGCAGGAGATGTTCGTTCGCATTGGATCGCGCCGGATGAAATTTTAAAATATCGGTCATCTTTTGGAAAAAAATAATTTGACAAGGCTACTTTAATTTTTGCATTATGCTTTGCGTATGAAAAAATTGCTAATTGTCGAGTCTCCGACAAAAGCAAAAACAATCAAAAAATTCTTGGGCGGAAATTATGAAGTCTTGTCGTCTTTTGGGCATATTCGCGATTTGCCCAAAAAAGAAATGGGAGTTAATGTTGACAACGGCTTTGAACCGACATATGTAATTCCAGCCGATAAAAAAAGCAAAGTAGCTGCCCTTAAAAAAGCCGCTAAAAATGCCGATGAAATCTATCTAGCCACTGATGAAGATCGAGAAGGAGAAGCTATCGCCTGGCACATTGCCCAAATTTTAGGGCTTGATATCAAAACCGCTAAAAGAATCGCTTTTCATGAAATCACTAAAAATGCCATTGAAGAAGCGTTAAAACACCCTCGCCATCTTGAAGAAAATTTAATTAACGCTCAACAAACCAGGCGCATTTTGGATCGTTTGGTCGGTTATGAATTATCACCATTTCTCTGGAAAAAAGTAAGAAGAGGCCTATCAGCCGGACGCGTACAATCAGTGGCAATGCGTCTAATCGTGGAAAGAGAACGAGAAAGGCAAGCTTTTAAATCAGAAGAATATTGGACGATTGAATCTATTTTCAACCATTTAAATATTGAATTTGCAGGTAAATTAACCGCGATAAACGGAAAAAAATTAAAAAAATTGGACATTAAAACAGCCGAACAAGCAAATAAAATAATAAATAATTTACGCGATGAAAATTTTACCGTAAGCAATATTGAACGCAAACAAGCAATTAAAAAACCGCCCGTCCCTCTAACAACTTCCTCTTTACAGCAAGAAGCCAATAATAAATTGGGATTTTCAGCTAAGCAAACCATGACATTGGCGCAAAAATTGTATGAAACCGGAAAAATTACTTACATGAGAACCGATTCTTTAAATTTAGCCGATAAATTTTTAAATGAAACGCAAAATTATTTAAAGCAAAACTTTGGCGACAAATATGTTGTCGGTCCCGTCATTTATAAAACCAAAAAGAAAGGTGCGCAAGAAGCGCACGAAGCCATCAGGCCAACAAATATCAATTTATCTCCAGATAAATTAAACCTTGCGGACAACGGATTAAAAAAATTATACACGTTAATTTGGAATCGCACATTAGCTTGCCAAATGCCGTCGGCAAAAATTGAACGCACCGCCGTAGATCTAACGGCAAAAAATTATACTTTCCGCGCTAACGGCGCTACAATTGTGTTTGACGGATTTTTAAAAGTTTACAAAAACGCCAATGAAAAATTACTGCCAAAATTAGAAAGAGGTGAGTTAATACATGTGCAAAACATTGAAGCTAAACAGCATTTTACTGAACCGCCGCCCCGCTATTCAGACGCCACCTTGGTCAAAGCCTTGGAAGAGTATGAAATAGGGCGCCCGTCAACTTATGCACCGACAATCAATACCATTATAAATAGAGGTTATGTTGAGCGCGATGAAAATAAAAAATTAGCGCCAACCGATATAGCCATGATTGTTAATGATCTATTAGTGGAGCATTTTCCACAAATTGTTGATTTTGAATTTACCGCTAACATGGAAAATACCCTAGACGAAATAGCAGCCGGAAAAGTTGAATGGAAACCGGCATTGGAAGCATTTTACGGGCCGTTTCATAAAAATCTACAAGAAAAAGGTGCTACCGTCTCCCGTGACGACATTATTAAACAACGCGAATTAGGTATTGATCCAAGCACCGGACTCACCGTTTATATTCGCAACGGCCGTTATGGTCCATACGCCCAATTGGGAGAATTTGATAAAAACAGTGATAAAAAACCAAAACGAGTATCGCTGGATAAAACAATGAATCCGGAAACTGTTACTCTACAAGAAGTATTACCTTTGTTTGAATTGCCAAGGCTTGTTGGCTCTCTTGACGACGGCACACCTATCACGGCTCAAATCGGACCTTACGGCCCTTATCTAAAAGCCGGCAAAATAAACGCTTCTTTACCTCCGGAGTACAGCGTTCTCACTATTGACGCAAAAACCGCTAAACAAATTCTCGCCGCCGATAAAGAAAGAAAAGAAGCCTTAAAAAAACCGATAGCCAAACTAGGTAAAGATCCTGTTAGTAAAAAGCCGATTTTAATAAAAAAAGGACGTTATGGGCCGTATGTTACCGATGGTATCACCAACGCTTCAATTCCGAAAAGCATTGACCCAACAACCGTTAATAAACAGCAAGCGATTGATTTACTAGCTAAAAAACGCAAAAAATAAAATAAATCTCAGCGTTTTCGCGCTGAGATTTTATTTAT
>CAZMZN010000074.1:0-2938 GCA_964570945.1 uncultured Gammaproteobacteria bacterium | reverse complement strand
GATAAACATTTACCTGTAAAATGAAAATTAACGTGATGATAATAAAAAATATACTATTGGCATTTGTTTTGATTAGCATTGGCTATACATTGGGAAAACATAGTGTGACAGGAACGAAAAACAATGGAGACTCAAAAGAGGAAGATGGGTCCGGTACCGTATCTTCTTATATTATGGTTTATTATATGCACTCGACATTCCGCTGCGCTAGTTGCAACAAAATTGAAAATATGACTAAACAATTAATCAATTCTCGCTTTAAGAAAGAAGTAAAAAAAGGATTGATTAAATTTAAAGATGTCGATTTTCAAAAAAATGAAAAACTGGCAGAACAGTTTAATATTGTTGCCAGTTGCGTGGTTGTCGCTAAAATTGACAACGGCAAAGTCTCCGATTTTAAGCGACTTGATAAAGTCTGGACATTGCTTTCGAATTCGACAAAATTTAACGAATATATAGCTAACGCAATCATGGGTTATTTAGTGGATTCTACATCTGCAGTGACAAAATAAAATAAAAATTAGAATTTTTTGTTTAAAAATGAGGCTAATTTTTTGTTTTTTTATTTTTGTTTAGCACGATTTTTTGTTTTTGGGGATAGTAAATATTCACTGAAGGACGGGGTTCAGTGAATATTTACAAACATAGGAAATAGCCAAATGAATCTTATTGTACTATTTTCCGGTTTTTGGCTTGGCATTATGACCGCCATAAGCCCGTGTCCACTGGCGACCAATATAGCTGCAATATCATTTATCAGCCGTCAAATTGGTAATAATAAAAGTGTTATTATAACCGGCGTTCTTTATACTGTTGGCCGCACTTTGACCTATATTATTCTCGGAGCAGGAATTGTTACAGGACTATTAGCCAGCGGAGAGGTATCACGTTTCTTGCAGAAATATCTTAATGAGATTCTCGGACCTCTAATGATTTTACTTGGAATGACACTGCTTGGAATGATTGGATCGGGTTTATCATATAATGTAATGAGTAACCATATTCAGCAAAAGGCACAAACTCAGGGATTATGGTTTGCTTTACCATTAGGAGTTCTTTTCGCTTTATCATTCTGTCCGGTATCAGCCGGTCTATTTTTCGGAGGATTACTTCCGTTATCTATTAAATACAGTTCACAATTGATTTTACCTTCGGCTTACGGAATCGGCACTGCCTTACCGGTTATTGTTTTTGCGTTCCTAATTGCATTCGGAGGAGAATATCTTGGTAAAGCTTTCAATCATCTAAGTCAAATCGAAAAGTGGGTACGCCGTATCGCCGGAACTCTTTTTATTATAGCCGGAATTTATTACTGCCTTGTATATATTTACCTGAATCCGTAGTGAGAAAATAAAAATTTGAAATATTTTGATTAAAAATGAGGCTAATTTTTTTGAGTTTCTTCTATTAATATTCTGCAGCTAGTAGCTGCAAAAAAATTTTTATTTTCTCATCTTTTAGACGGCCTCATAGGGGCACATCAGCCGATCCTATAGTCTCACTTGAGTAGTTACTACACGGCGGAGACTATAGAATCGACTGCTGTACCACTCTGAGGCCGCTACGGATTCAGGTATTTATGAAATTTTCGTAACAGGATAATACATAGGCTTGTCCGCAAATACTACACAAAAAATAAAGGAGAAACATTAAATATGAAAAAAACAATTTTAGTTTTGCTAATCATTTCGCTATTGGTCGGGATTGCGATATTTGCTATTAAACGTAAGAGAAATGCTTTGGCTGAGGCAAAACCAATAGGGAATAGACCTATTCCGGTATCCGTTGAACTTGTTAAATACGGTGATTTTATATCTGAAAAACGGTATGTAGGTATTATTGAACCTTTAAATACAGCAGATATATCCTCACGTATTACGGCAGAGATTACTAAAATTTTTTGCAGGGAAGGAAAGTTTGTCAAAAAAGGTGAATTGTTAATTAAACTTGATAATCGAAGTTTGATTCAGTCAATAAGTGTGTTAAAAGCCAAAGCGGAGGGAATAAAAACTCAGCTTGCAGCAAATAATGTCAATATAAAATCTCTTATTAACTCTGTTTCTTACTGGCAAAAACAGGTAGAGCGAGATAAACGGCTTTTTAATAAAAAAATAATTCCTGCAAAACAGTTGGAGTTATCCGAAGAAAAATTGAATGAAATTAAGGGACAACTGGATATCGCCAGGCAGAAGAACAGAACTTTTGAAGCGGAACTAAATGCTGTTCAGGGAGACATAGAATTAGCAAAAACCAGGTTAAGTTATGCTGATATTACTGCTCCGTTTGACGGCGTGGTGTGTGATGTTCCGGTCGACCCGGGTGATTTGGCGAGTCCCGGTAAAAAACTAATGGAGATTGAAAATCAACACAAATTAAAAGTATCAGTGCAATTGCCTCAGGTTGACATGAAATACGTACATATGGGGGATGAACTGCGTTTGCACTGTAAAAACATTAACGGAAATGCTAAAATTATAAAAATCTATCCGGCTATAGGCGATAACCGCATGGTAAAAATCGAGGCGCTTTTACCGGAAGGAAAACAAAAGAAATTTGTTAGCGGGCAATATGTTAAAGTATTTCTGACAGTCAGAAGGATAAAGAATATTCTTATTGTTCCATCTTCGTCAATAAATATTGATAATCAACAAGGAACCGAAAAATATCTTTTTATTGTAAAAAAGGGTGTTTTAAATAAAGTTAAAATTAAAATAGTGGCTGACAATGGGATAGAAGCTGCTGTAACCGGCTTTTTACAACCCGGATGTAAAGTTGTTGTTAGTGCATATTTAGGTTGGGCAAAACTCGCTAATGGCTTAGCTGCAAAGGTAGTTGATTAATCCGTAAGGCAGGTATTGCCCGCAAAAAAAAAAACTACGGAGCACACAGAGAAGATAAGTATTCTTTAATAAAAAATTCTCAGTGCTCTCTGTGGCTC
>CAZMZN010000073.1:0-2991 GCA_964570945.1 uncultured Gammaproteobacteria bacterium | reverse complement strand
CATCCATATTTTTACCATTTGCAAAAGAATAACCAAAACGATAATTGCGCGATAAATCGCTATAACCAGTCGCTAATAAATCCCCGATAGCCGCATAACCAAAAACAGTTTCTCTATCACCACCCAAAACTTCAATAATTCGACTCATCTCTTGAATGGCGTTTCTTACCAAGCATGCTTTAAAATTAGCTCCCAACGACAAACCGTCAGATAAACCGAATAAAAGTGTATATATATTTTTTAACACCCCGGATAACGATACTCCCAACAAATCATTACAATAACCAACAGATAAATTTGTATTTTGAAATAACGCTTCTATTTTTTGAAAGTCATCAAAATGTTTTACGGCAATATCAGCAGCTGTCATTTTACCTTCCGCTAATTCCGAAGCCAACATTGGCCCGCCAAGAACGGCAACTGTATTTTGAGGAAAAGCCGTTTGCAAAACCTCATAAGGAAATTTACCTGTATGGGCATCAACTCCTTTTGTACCGGAAATAAGAATTGCATTTTGAGGAATATTTTCTATATCTACCACCGCTTGACTAAAAAACGCGCTAGGCACTGCGAAAAAGATAAAATCAGCCCCATTAATTACTTCCGACCTATTCGAACGCCATCGATAATCATCAATTTTGGCAATATCCCATGCCAAAATTTGATTGTCATTGTTTTTAGTTAAAATATCAGCCAATGCACGGCCAAATTTACCAAAGCCAATAATCGCAATTTTCATATGATAATAATAACAAAAAAGATAGAAAATAAAAAACCGCTTTTTTAAAAAGCGGTTTTTTATCATTTACTATTTCAAAGTAACGGTTGCACCTGCTTCTTCCAATTTAGCCTTGATTTGCTCAGCTTCATCTTTAGAAGCACCTTCTTTAATAACCTTTGGAGCGCCGTCAACCATTTCCTTAGCTTCTTTTAAGCCTTGACCGGTAATTTCACGGACTGCTTTTATCACATTAATTTTTGAATCACCGGCTGCCGTTAATTCAACATCAAAAGATGTTTTTTCTTCAGCTGCTTCTCCTCCGGCAGCAGCACCGCCAGCGGCAACCATCATAGCTGGAGCAGCGGCTGATACACCGAACTTGTCTTCCAAAACTTTTACCAATTCAGACAAGTCAATAACTGACATTTGCTCGATTTCCTCCACTAATTTTTTAAATTTTTCCGGCACTTCGACCGTCTTTTCTTCCTGAGTAGCCTCAGTGGTTTCTTCAACCTTTTTTTCTTCGTCTGTCATATTTTACAATTAGTTATTTATTTGTTAATTAAGCTTTTTGTTCTTTAATAGCGTTCAAAACAGTTACCAAACCGCGTAAATTACCAGATAAAACATTGACAAAACCCGATACCGGCGCATTGAGAGAACCAACCAATTTCGCCAACAATTCTTGTTTGCTCGGCAAATCAGCCAACTGTTTTACCTCCTCCGCCGTCAATCCCTTACCATCCAATACTCCGGCCTCAAAAACGACCGCATCATTTTCTTTTGTTAATTCCTTTAATATTTTCGCAGCTGAAACTTCATCATTAAAAGATACAGCCGTTAAAATTGAACCCGTAAATTCACGCGGATTAATATCCAACCCAGCTTCTTTAGCGGCTAAGGCTAATAATGTTTTCTTGGCAACAAAAACTTCAACACCAGCTTCACGCGCTTTTTGGCGTAATGCATCGGCCTGCCCCATGGTAAAACCAGAAATAGATGTAAAAGCGGCAGCTTTCATTGTTTTAAATTTTTCAGCCACTTCCGCGACAATTTGTTCTTTTTCTTGTCTTGTTTTAGGCATAATAATAATTATTAGACCGTTAAAAAAACGGCTTTCGCCGTTGATATTACCAAAAACATAGGTTTTGGCCTCGGCGGGATTTACTCATTACCCACTTTCAACGGCATTATTAGTGCTGAGATTATATCAGTATAAAACAAATGTGTCAAGTATATAAAATAACACTGCTATGGATGTAAAATTGTACCATTAAAATTCTTGCCCGCGATTAATTTAGAAATATTGACAAAATCATCACCATTAACAATTACCACCCGCATTTTATTGCGATGGCAAAAAGCACTAGCCACAACATCAAAAGGGGCGTTTGTGCCGGGGTGCCATTCATACCCAACTATATCGCGAAAATCTTTCCATTTCATCTCTTCCACCGGAACAGCGTTTTTAAATTTTTTCGGATCTTTATCATAAACAAAGTCTATATTAGAAGCATTTATTACCAAATCCGATCCTGTTCGTTTAGCTATTCGGCAAGCTACATAATCCGTGCTCCATCCGGGCTTCCAGCCAGCCGCCACCACCACGCTACCCAGCCATTCTTTTGGCATTCTCATTGGATTTTTAATGACGATGGGATGAGCAATATCACGAAAAATGGTTCTTAACAAATGACCGTTTAAACGAGTTGCATGAATACCCAACCAATCCAAATCTTCATCAACCAATTTTTTTCTTACCTCACCGGCCGCCTCAATATAATGCCGAGCTGTTTTGCCGCCGCCGGCAACCAAAACAATTTTCCGGCCGCTTTTTACTTGCTTGTCAACAAATTTCTTTAAAGCGTTTAAAAAGACGGTATCCGGCCCTCCATTAGGAACAATCAAAGATCCCCCGATAGACATTACTAAAGGTTTTGATTTATTTATATTGATTTTTGCCATATTTTTTTAAAAGCGCCGCTTCTTTGAAGCGGCGCTCAATACTATTTAATGAATTAATCTTTTGTCTGTAATAGATAGCTAACAACAACAGATACTGCCCATAATATTATAGCCGCCATAAGCGCCGGCATAAACCCTGTAATCTCCACCCCCTTTACAAAGGACGGCATAAACCAAATCAAAAAAGCATTAATAATAAAGGTAAATAATCCCAATGTTAAAATATTGATCGGCAAAGTTATTATCAATAATACCGGCCTGATAATTGCATTTAATAATCCTAGAATCAAAGCCGCTATTAAAGC
>CAZMZN010000072.1:0-3045 GCA_964570945.1 uncultured Gammaproteobacteria bacterium | reverse complement strand
TTCTTAAGCTGTCCAAAATTAATCTGGATAAACCGTAAAGCACTAAAAACATTCCGCTGTAAAAGCCGGCAAATCGATCTTTTCTGTTCAGAATTAAAAATAAAATACCTGTCAATAAGCCAAAAATGGAAAGATACAGACCCAAATCATGCCTGACGATTCCATCGGGATACATAACACCCAAAAAGAAATTTGTCTCCAAACCGGGATGGTCGTGAATTAAAAAACAGCCGATTCTACCTATAAAAATACCCCATGGCATCCCATAAGCTACCGCATCCGCATATTTTAAAAGGTTTTTTCTTTCCTGCCTAAGCGCATATACACCAAAAGCAACACCAAAAAACAAGCCTCCAAAAATAGACATTCCTCCTTGCCAAATTTTCAATATCTCGCTTGGGTTATGCCAATAAAAACCCGGATCATAAAAAACAATATGAAAAATTCTGGCTCCGATGATCGCACCCGCTAAAATCCATACGGCGGCGTCTTCTAAAATATCCGGCTTTAATCCGAGCTTTCGCGCACAATGCAAAGAAATTATTAAAGCTATAAATACGCCAATCGCCACCATTAATCCCCAGACATAAATTTTAGCGGGGCCCAATTGGATAGTTGTCCATTCAATGTAAGGTATCATGATAATTTTTCAAAAACAGCCGCCGCTTGCAATACTTTGCCGTCACCAAGCGCCGGGCCGATAAACTGCAAACCGATCGGTAAGCCGTTATCATCTCCGCAAGGTACTGAAATGGCGGGTAATCCAGCAATATTTGCCGAGACAGTAAAAATATCAGCTAAATACATTGCAATTGGATCATTAAATTTTTCCCCCAGATTCCAAGCCACCGTCGGTGAAGTGGGAGCAACAATTAAATCAATTTCTGAAAAAATCTTTTTAAAATCTTCAAAAATAGCGGTTTTAACGGCCAAGGCTTTTTTATAATAGGCGTCATAATAGCCAGCTGACAAAATATAAGTCCCCAACATAATACGCCTTTTTACTTCAGAACCAAAACCATCTCCACGGGCATTTAAATAACTTTGCCATAAATCCTCCGCTTCCGCTCGCGTGCCATATCTCATACCGTCAAAACGCGCCAAATTAGAAGATGCTTCCGCCGGCTGAATTATATAATATGCCGGCAAAGCATATTCGGTTAACGGAAGACTGATTTCTTTAACAATTGCGCCCGCTTTTTTGATTTTTTCCACAGCCAACTCAACCGCTTCCTTAACAGCATCATTCATGCCGTCTACAAAATATTCTTTTGGCAATCCAAAAGTAATACCTTTAATATCTTTTGGTAAAAGCTCCGGAACAACTTTTTCCGGAAGATTCAATGATGTAGCATCTTTCTCATCTTTACCTTCTATCACCTCAAGCGCCAAAGCGCAATCATCAACCGTAGTAGCGATAGGGCCTATTTGATCTAAACTAGACGCCAGAGCAATCAATCCATACCTTGAAACCCGACCATAAGTAGGCTTCATACCAACAACTCCACACATAGCAGATGGCTGTCTGATAGATCCACCGGTATCAGAACCTAAGGCAATCGGAACAAAACCGGCCGCAACCGCCGCCGCCGATCCTCCGCTGGAACCTCCCGGAATTTTTTCTTTATTACGAGGATTCTTAACTGGCCCCCAATAAGATGTTTCATTACTTGATCCCATTGCAAATTCATCCATATTGGTACGGCCGATAATAATCGCTCCAGCCTCTTTTAAGCGCGCAACAACGGTAGCATCATAAGCGGCTTTATATCCTGATAACATTTTTGAACCGCAGGAAGCGATATGCCCCTCCATAGTCATATTATCCTTAATAGCTATAGGTACACCCGCCAATCTGGGCAAAGATTCATTTTTAGCTACCAATTCATCAATCTTGCGCGCAGCCGCCAACGCTTCTTCATCAAAAGTTTCCAAAAAAGCGTTTATATCACCATTCTCCTTCTTAATTTTTTCTAAAAAATAATTCACCACTTCAACGGCAGTGATTTTTTTATTTTTAATCGCTTCCTTGATCTCAATTGCTGTTTTAAATTCCATATACTTATTCAAAAATTCCCGGCACTTGCAATGCTCCGCCTTTTTGTTTTGGGAATGAATTTATTAAGTTATTTCTCAAACTTTCATTTGAGTTTTTAACTTCGTCCTTTCTAAAAACATTACTTACATCAGTAAGATATGCCTTGACTTGGATGTGAGAAGTATCCACCGCCTGCAATTTACTAACATATTCCAAAATAGAGGGCAATTGTTCGTTAAAGCTTGCGCTTTCTTCTTCGGACAAGGTTAACATTGCCAATTTAGCCACTTTGTGAACATCAAAATCCATATTTTTTTTGGTAATCTAACAAAAATTATAATTTTTGTAAAAATTCCTCTTCATCAAGAATTTTTACACCAATCTTTTTAGCTTTTTCCAGTTTTGATCCCGGATTTTCTCCAACAACAACATAATCCGTTTTAGAACTCACACTGGAAGAAACTTTGCCGCCAAAACTTTTAATTTTTTCTACCGCTTCTTCTCGAGTTAATTTCTGTAATGCACCCGTTAATACAAAAACTTTGTCATTTAATTTCTTATTTTTTCTTGTCCTCGCTTTTTTAATTACAATTCCGTTTCTTAAATATTCGTCGATTAAATTAAGGTTTTTTTGCTCATGAAAAAATTCCACTATAGAATCCGCCAAAGTTTCACCAATATCATCAATTGATATCAAATCATTTTTTGTCGCTTTGATTAATTTTTTAACAGTTTTATATTTCTCGGCAAGCACTGATGCCGTTTGTTTACCTATGCCCGGTATACTTAAAGCGACAATAAATTTATCCAAGCTGATTTCTTTTTTGGATTGAATTTCTTCTACAATATTTTTCGCAGATCTCTCCCCTAAACCGGGTAAATTTTTAATATCGTTAACTGATAGGCTAAATAAATCAGCAGGAGATGTTAAAAGACCGTAATTTATAAATTTTTCAATTGTCTTTGCACCCAATCCCATTATTCCAAAGGCCCGAGCGGCGTATAAA
>CAZMZN010000071.1:2645-3058 GCA_964570945.1 uncultured Gammaproteobacteria bacterium | reverse complement strand
TGGTTGTACCATTCAGGTCCAAACAAATTATGTGCTTGTTTTTCATCTTGTATTGCGTGTAAATCACCTTCTGGGGAGATGAAATATACAGTGCTGCCATCATCAAATTTTAATAGTTGCATACCAGATTGGTATGTCACAAATCCTCCAAAATCCAATGAATTTAATGCATCGCATGATATTTCGCCAACTTTGCTAAAATCAGAAAACCAGCTGTAATAAATATCTTCATTTGGGAAAAGATATTTTAATCCGTCTGTGCCGATATAGTACACTTCTGGATTTTTAGGGCATTTTACAGCGCCTGTTATAGTAGTTTCAGCTGTTGCCGTGTTTATAACAGTAATATTTGATAATAATATCGCTAAAACTGCTATAAATGATGTAATTTTTTGAGTCATATAAATTTTTAA
>CAZMZN010000071.1:0-2635 GCA_964570945.1 uncultured Gammaproteobacteria bacterium | reverse complement strand
TCGCTTGTTTTAATAAAAAGGGAATTTTGTAGATTGGAAAATCTCTTTTTTACCGTTTTACTTAATAATTTGCACTTTTTTTAAGGGGTCGGATGTTTCTTTAATTCTAAATTTAATTCTTCCTATAACTTGGCCACGCATTGTTTGGATATTTACCCGCCACAAACCTTCTGATAATTGATATTTTACAGAATAACCACGATATCCTCCGGGTTTACCTCCGTAAATCTCAAATGATAAATTATCAACAGTTTCCCATTTTTTATTGTCACTATTAAATTTTTGCCATTTATGGACAATGGTCGTGTTTAAATTAAAGGGTGCAAAAATAGCTGAATAGATAAATAAAGGGTCATTTTTGTGCCAATCTATTTTTTGGCCGGGTATAAGTTTGTTGATAAAAGGTTCTTTTTCAGCGGTAATAATATAATCACTGCCTTTGCGGACGATGTTGTAATATACACCGGCTTCGGTTAAAGAGAGTGGTATTGGTGGTATTAGATTTGTAAAATAAAGAGCGTTCATGGTTGCAAAAATTGCGATAACAGATGCAAATAGCGTCTTACTTTTGCGGCGGATATTTTTAAATCTTTTTGTGAGAAAATATAGAAAGGGAATAAAAATAATTAAACTGAGCGCGCCGCTTAAAATAAAGATATAAACCGAAATTGATTTAAAAATATAAGGAAGCATCAAGCTTAGCAAAGAAAAGGTTATAAAATAATATACGCTCAATTGCACTGGCGGGCGCATGTAGTGTTCGCGAAACGCTTCGTTGGCAACCATTAAAAAGGCAATTGTTAACATAAAAGGCCAACTGATAGATAATGTTCCGGAAAACCAGTAGAATATAAACGAAGCGCTTAATGTAGCACCAAAAGTGAATTGAATTATAAGTGGGGCTAAAACTTTATAATATTTTATAAAAGTTTTTTCTTCGTTAAGGCCAAAATGTTTTTTGTGTTGTATAAAAGCGATACTGATGCCTGCTGCCAACCAATATAGCGCTAAAATAATAAAAGCGGATTTTATGGATATTGTGCGAAAAGTAATAAAATCGGCCGCAACACCGATGATAAGTACGCCCGGGATTAAAACGCGTTCGTATTTTTTGTAGAGTTTCTTTAATCTATTAATGAATTTCATGGTTTTTATTATACCAAAAAAGAGCCGCCAAAGCGGCTCTTAACATTATTTTACTCTTCATCGCTACATCCAAGAGCTTGCAAACATGATTTTTTTACTTCGCCACTTAGACTGTCGCAAGCCGAACAATCGGTGTTTATTCCTCCATCATCATACTCGTCATTTATTCCACCACCCATCATTACAGAAGTTAAATCATCAAGATTGGCAAATTCCATATCTTCGGGGATATTGAACTTTGAATTGTCCGGTACCCAGGCCGTACAGGAAAAGTCGGGTAAATCGTCCGGATTGACAAAGCCTGCTCCGGCATCCTCCGGTATTTCAATTTCTCCATTTTCATCTTTTTCTATTTTGTATTTCATGCCGTCAAATTGTTGACCTAGAAAACTATCACCCCAGATATAAACATAATCGCCGTCACTTATCATATGCAGATTATGTTGCCCGGTAGCTTCAGCCATTTCGCCGGATAGATCGTAATCCATGCGCATTTTTTGGCCCGCATAATAAGAGATGAGGTGCAAAGAACTGTTTCCCATATTATAGTTCGTTTCACATTTCAGGCTTTCATTTAATTTGCCAGCCATCAAATCTTCCCAAGTGGCTGCGACACTGCTGTTATCGCTACTATTGCCGTTGTTTTTTGTATTTTCTGATTGGCTAAATATTATAGCTATTAGAATAATGGCGGCGGTTAAAATTCCCCCTATTAAATATTCTTTTTTCATAGCAGCTAAGTAATTACTTGTTATGTTTCGATAATTAATTTATGTATTTATAATACTCCTATTTTATTGACAATCAAGGGTTGAACAATTTTTGGTATTATGTTATAGTTGTTTCGCTTTTGTGTATATTCCGGGGTAGCTCAGCGGCAGAGCAGCTGGCTGTTAACCAGCGGGTCGTGGGTTCGAATCCCACCCCCGGAGCCATTATAAATCAGCTTGAATGCTGATTTTTATTATAATACAGATTGATTTAGAATATTGATTTTGGCTTTAAAATTAAATGCAAGTTTTTGCTGTATAAAGCGTATAATCTGTTAGCCGATTAAGGCAATAAAAAATTTTAATATGAAATATAGTTTAGAAAAAATTGTTAATATGCCGTTTTTACAAACGGTAGAAAAAATAAAGTAATCATTAAAAGAACAAGGGTTTGGTATTTTAACTGAAATAGACGTGCGCAAAACATTAAAAACAAAATTAGGTAAAGACTTTAAAAATTATATAATTCTTGGCGCTTGCAATCCGCCTTTTGCTTATAAAGCATTGTCAGCTGACGATGACATTGGTCTTTTATTGCCATGCAATGTGATTATTTCAGAAATGAATCAAGGAATAAAAGTTGCGGCTATAAAGCCGACTGTAGCTATGTCTTTTGCGGATAATGAAGGGTTGCATGAATTCGCTAAAAAAGTTGAGGAAAAATTACAAGCCGCCATTTCATCTTTATAAAAGAAACTAAACATTCAGATATAATAAGC
>CAZMZN010000070.1:1497-3087 GCA_964570945.1 uncultured Gammaproteobacteria bacterium | reverse complement strand
CTCAAAACCCTCACTTAAAATTAGCCTCTTTATTCATTGTATTCGGTGCCCTAAGCAATCTCATAGATAGAATTCTGCACCGATATATTAGCGATTATCTCATTTTTTTTGATACCAGCGCGTTAAATGTAGCCGATATCACAATAGGCATTGGCATACTTATATTTTTGTTTTACAATAAAAATAGATAAGAAAATAGCCCCCATTAATCATTAATATGGGGACTTTTTTTATTTATTCGTTTGCCAACATAGGCCTGCAACCAAAACCAGTAAAAGTAGAGATCGATATAGCCAACGGTCTATCTAAATTTTTAATTGTCGGCTTACCGGACGCAACTGTAAGCGAATCAAAAGAAAGAGTAAGGGCGGCTATAAAAAATAGCGGTTTTCTATTTCCCCGAACTCGCCTTACTGTAAATCTTGCCCCGGCCGACATTAAAAAACAAGGACCAATATATGATCTGCCTATCGCTATTAGCATATTAGTAGCCGCCGGAATAATTCAAAATACTGCCAAAATCAAAAATACAGCCTTTATCGGCGAACTTTCTTTAAACGGTGAAATCAGACCGGTCAAAGGAGCTTTGCTAGCCGCATCTATGTGCGTTGAACATAATTTGGACGGACTGGTTGTTCCCCAACAAAACGCAGAAGAGGCTTCGTTGCTTACAAAAGCAAATATTTATACGGCCAATACTTTATCTGAACTTGTAGCTCTCATAAATAAAAACGAAGCATTGTCAAAATACAAATCAAGCTCTAATAAAAATCAAAACTTTAATTTCGAAATTGACATTGCCGATATCCAAGGACAAGAACAAGCAAAACGCGCGTTAACAATAGCCGCCGCCGGAAGGCACAATATATTACTATCCGGCCCTCCAGGCTCCGGTAAAACACTACTTGCCAAAAGTCTACCTTCTATTTTACCACCCCTAACCAAAGAAGAAGCCTTAGAAGTAACAAAGATACACTCGGTAGCCGGCCTTTTGCCACAAAACATGAATTTGATAACAAAGCGACCATTTCGATCTCCGCACCACAGCAGTTCAATAACATCACTGGTCGGTGGCGGGACAATACCAACCCCCGGAGAGATAACGTTAGCTCATCACGGAGTATTATTTTTAGATGAATTTCCGGAATTTTCTAAAAAAACCATCGAAACCCTCCGACAACCATTAGAAGATAAACGCATAACCATTGCTCGAGCTTCGGCAACTGTTAGCTTTCCCTCTGATTTTATTTTGGTGGCAGCCATGAATCCATGCCCATGCGGTTATTTTGGAGATCCTCAAAAAGAATGCACTTGCTTTCCCGGACAAGTAGCAAAATATACACAAAAGATTTCTGGACCTATTTTAGATAGAATTGATATGGCAATAAATGTTCCCAGATTAAATTTTGATAGATTAACCGCGAGTACAAAAAATATACCTTCTCAAGATATTCGATTATCAGTAGAAAAAATACATACAATACAAAGAGAACGATACAAAAATATCAAAGAAAACTACAATAACCAATTATCGCCAAAAAATTTAAAAAAATATTGTCATCTAAATAAAGAAAGCGCGCAGATTTTAAA
>CAZMZN010000070.1:232-1487 GCA_964570945.1 uncultured Gammaproteobacteria bacterium | reverse complement strand
GATAAATTTTATCTGTCAGCCAGGAGTTTTTCAAAAATATTAAAAGTAGCTCGCACAATTGCTGATTTAGACCTATCCTCTGAAATCAAAATAGAGCATATAGCCGAAGCTTTACAATATCGCCCAAATTTTACCTAATATATTCTAAAGGATTGCGGCGAACTCCGTTTACTATCACTTCAAAATGCAAGTGAGTACCTGTAGAATTTCCCGTAGTACCGCACCTTCCGATAGGTTGACCTTGATATACATAATCACCCTGTTTAACATATAATGCCGCATGATGGCCATATCGAGTTTTAATACCATTACCATGATCAATTTCTACTAAATACCCATAACCGCCGCGCCAACCGGCAATAGTTACATATCCGGCCGCGGCAGCATAATTATCGTTGTCATAATAACAATCAATATCAAGTCCGTTATGCTTCCAACTAAAATATTGTGTGATTACGTGTAAATCGGTCGGCCAGATCATTGACCCCGCAGACGCCCCGGAAGAGATCTGCGCAGCGGATGATGAAGATGATGTTGAAGTAGATGGTTTGCTTATAATTCTACTAATTGCTTTAGAAGTACTTGTAGTAGCTGCAATTTGCGTTCCGCCCGGAATTATCAACTCTTGACCAATAGAAAGAACATCGCCACTCTCTAAACCGTTATAACTCTCAATTTTATCTTGCTCCACATTATATTTACTGGCAATTCTGGAAAGAGTATCACCACTTTTAACGGTATACTTAACACCATCTACAGGTAAAATTGTTAACTTGTCTCCTGGCCGCAAAACAGAATTTACACTTAAATTATTGGCCCACAAAATTGTATTGATAGATAAGCCAAATTTTTGAGCAATACCATATAAAGTATCCCCTTCTTGAACGGTATATTCTTCAATACTTTTTCTGTTTTCTGTATCAATTTTATCTTTAACCGCCACGGTTGCCTGATCTTCTAACGGTGCTTGCTCTTGTAATTCAAATGATGACTCAACACCGCTGATAGTCCCCATACCTGATACAACCCCCGTTAAACTTGAGGTATCGGCAAGATTATTTGTATTTATAGTATCAACTCCATAATTTAACGGTGAAAGAGCAATAGTATCGGTATATGATACACCGACCAGATTTAAGGGTTCGCCATCGGATGCATATTCTTCTATAATCTCCAAATTATTATCTGAAACAAGCTTATATAACAAACTTTTTTCTCCAAAAGATTCTGCCCGTACATTATTGATGTTTAAATT
>CAZMZN010000070.1:0-222 GCA_964570945.1 uncultured Gammaproteobacteria bacterium | reverse complement strand
CCACTAAAAATACCAAAAAGACAACCACCGAATGAACTAAAAATCTATTAGCTACCAAAGCCATTAATTTGTTTTTTGCCGGGCGATAAATACGCAAAACTCTTCTCTTTAAAACAATAAACCAGCGATAAAAGGGAAGAAATATAACGATAAAAATAGAAAACAATTTACTGAATATAAAACCCACCCTTTTAACAACAACCAAAAAATAAGGTTTTACAC
>CAZMZN010000069.1:0-3137 GCA_964570945.1 uncultured Gammaproteobacteria bacterium | reverse complement strand
GATATAGACTTTTGTATTTTATTGATAGCCGGTGTTGGTTATAAAGTGTATTATGTGGATTTTGTTCCCGAGATTGGTGACGAAGTGGCTATTAGGGTTTTTGATTACATACGCGAGGATAGGCGAGAATTATTTGGTTTTTTACATAAGGATAGTCAAAAAATGTTTGAAAAATTACTGGACATTTCCGGTGTGGGGCCAAAATTGGCGCAAAAGATTTTAAGAACGCAAAAGCATAATTATTTACGAAATGCTATTTTGGCTGGCGATATTGGATTTTTGACCGGTATACCGGGGGTTGGCAAAAAAACAGCTCAAAAAATAATTTTGGAATTAAAAGGTGTGTTAATTGATGATAATGACGAGAATGTAGTAATTGATAATGATGTTTGCGACGCTTTGGTTAGCTTGGGTTATCGTAAGCAAGATGTAATTGATATTGTTAAAAATTTAAAAAGTGAATCTACCGAAGGTAAGATAAGGGAAGCTTTGAAATTTTTAAGCGGCAATTAAAATGGACAGGATAACTTGGAACAATGAGGTAAAAAAGAATTCTCCTGTTTTCGGAGCCTTTTTGCATTCCTATGAATGGGGAGAGTTTCAGCGATCTTTGGGTAGAGAGGTAAAAAGAATTTATCATATTTCTAATGGAAAAATAGATATAATGGCTCAGGCTATTAAAATGGATTTGCCCATGGGGCAATATTATTGGTATGTCCCCAAAGGACCGATAGGCGGCGCATCTTTGGAAAAAAAATTGGAATTTTTAAAGGAAGAATTAGTGGGTGGTATTTTTGTGCGTATTGAGCCTGATAAAGCTGATAGGATGCTGCGTGTTAATGATATACAGCCTTCCGCGACTTTAATGTTGGATTTGAAAAAAAGTGAAGAAACTTTGTTGGCGGATTGCAAGGCGAAAACAAGATATAATATTCGTCTTGCATTCAAAAAAGGGGTGGAAGTAAAAAGGGTAAATATCGGCCGTTTTTCTGATTTTATTCGTTTAATGAAACAAACAGCTAATCGCGATAGATTTAGCGCGCATCCTGACATTTATTATAAAACGATGTTAAAAACCATTGTTAATGATAATGGCGCTAAGGCTTTTATTGCCATGGCGTTTTATAACAAGCGGCCGTTGGCAGCTAATATCATGATTGATTTTGCCGGGGTAAGAACTTATCTGCACGGCGCTTCTAGTAATTTACATCGCAATGTAATGGCTCCATATGCTTTGCATTGGTTTTTAATTCAGGATGCCAAGAAAAGAGGATTAGAATTTTTTGATTTTTGGGGAATAGCACCTCCTGATGCAGATAAAAAGCATCCGTGGTATGGAATTACCAGATATAAAAAGGGCTTTGGAGGTTTTATAGTCCAACAGCCCGGTACATTTGATTTACCATCTAAACATTTGTGGTATAGCGCTTATCGTACTGTCCGCACCGTGCGAAAATGGCGTTTAATCCGCTGATTGAACCAATCCTTTATCTTGTGCGTATTCATCTGTTATAAGATCGGTGGTAAGCGAATTGGTTGCTGAGGTAAGTTGGGCGTTTGTTTCTGTATCTGTGGCAGTGAGTTTAGTTGAGGAAAGTAACTTTACAAATGAATTGATGTCATTGTCTTCTGGGGTGATTGTAACGGCAAATGATGCGGTGATGTCGCTTGATTCTGACGGTAGATTTTTTATTTTCCATGTTACTTCGTTAGTTTCTTGATTGAATGATATATCGCCCAAATCCGTAGATTTTTGTTGAGACCATTGAGCGGTTGGCGGCAGAGTTGCTTTGACAATGATGTTTTCTAAATCATGGATTGAATTATCGAGGCGCCAATATATTTTATAAGTTGTGCTTTCGCCTACGATAGGTGGTAGGGGTCCATTACCTAATTTTTCGCCTTGTTGATTGTAATATCTAGCCTCTGCTTTTAGTGAAATATCACTGTTTATTTTAATAGTTATCGGTGAAGATTTAATGGTTGTGTTGTTGTATGTGGCAGATGCAACGAGTTTAAATGTATCCCCGTCATTTATTCCAAAATCTATTGGAAATACAAGATTTAAAAGTTTTGATTCCTGTGATTGGATTATACCAATGGTGTCCGGATTCCAGATAATGCCGTCGCGAGTAATTACTCCCCCATCAAGCGATGCGTCAGACCAATTAATCGGCAGTGATTCATTGGATTGAAAATCTAACAACAATTTAGCATCATCAATTTCGGTATCGCTCGTATTTGTGTAAGATAAAGCGACGCGTAATTTATCATCAGGATTAACGGTTGCTATATCTGAATTGCCGTTCGCGACTAATTTTATATTGGCGCCACTGGGAACGATGTCTGTAAAGGTTTGCGCTTCTGCAAGTTGTATTTTTTCGCGGCCTTTTATTAAGTAGAGATTGGCAGTGAAATATTGGAAGTCTTCAATATCACCGGCAAAAGATCCGGAAAATTTAATTTCAGTTATTTCTTTTGATTCAATACTGTCAATAGTCCAAACGGGAGGTTCGCCATCATGCGAAGTGAGTGGCGGTTCGCTATTCTCCAAATAAAATCCATCCGGCAAATCTAGCGTGATTTGCGCATTTTGCCAGGTAAAATTACTGTCATTGGTTAGTGTAATTGTATAATTGTTGATTTCTCCCGGAGTGCCCTCTTCATCGCCTTCAAGTTTTATGGATAAAGCGCTTTTATCGGTTGTAATATATGCCGTCGCGATTTTTTCAAATTCAGAATTAAAGTTGCTTGGTCGGAAATTCGCATATGCTTGAATTGGAGTTTGTGAAGGGACTGACGCCAACCAAATTCCCGAGATGGTAATGCTATCATTGCTATTAGCCGGCAATGTGCCTATTTGCCAAATCAGCTTTTCTGGATCAGTAGGTTCTTTGCTAAAATTATTGATTAAAAATCCTGATGGGACATTTAAATCAATGGTTAAAGAGGCGATTGGAATGTTGGTTGGGTTGCTGTAAAGTATGGTAATGTCCGTGGTTTCTCCGCTTATTTTTTCTTCAGGAGTGTCTAATGATATTAAAAAGTATTCATTGTTTTGATTTTGAAAATATTTTTGGTAAACAAAAAAGCCTCCCCATGAAGTTATTGATATGAAAGATAAAACAATAATTGCA
>CAZMZN010000068.1:0-3223 GCA_964570945.1 uncultured Gammaproteobacteria bacterium | reverse complement strand
CCATAAGCAAGCATTCGTTTCTTTCCTTTTTTTTGTTTTTCCAAAAGTTTTCTTTTTCTCGTAACATCTCCCCCGTAAAGTTTTGCCGTCACATCTTTGCGATAAGCGGATAGCCGATCACCGGCAACTATAGCACCTCCCACCGCAGCCTGTAATTTAATAACAAATTGTTGTCGAGGAATACTTTCTTTTAATGTATGTATAATTTTTTTGCCAACTTTGTGGGCTTCGTCTCTATATACAAAAGTTGATAATGCTTCAACAGGCTCTTCAGCGACCAGAATATCCATTCTTACAACATCCGCCGATCTGTAAGCAAACACTTCATAATTCATGGAAGCAAATCCACTGCTTACGCTTTTTAGTTTATCATAAAAATCAACAATCAATGATGATAAGGGAATTTCATATTTTAAAATCGCCCTTCCTTCCGATAAAAATTCTGTATTCTTATAAATTCCATGACGATCTTGAGCCAAGGTCATAACAGCTCCGATAAAATTTACGGGTACGATTATATCCAGCTTTGCCCAAGGTTCCTCTATTTTTTCCAAATGTGATGGCGACGGCAAATCCAAAGGACTTTTTACTATCTTTTCTTCGCCATTTTTATATAGCACTTTATAAGCAACAGAAGGTACGGTTACTATTAAATTAATGCCAAATTCTCTTTCCAGGCGCTCTTTTAAAATTTCCAAATGGAGCATCCCCAAAAAACCGACTCTAAATCCATAACCAAGGGCCGGCGAATGTTCGGGCTCGAATATCAAAGCGGAATCATTAAGTTTCAATCTTTCCATGGCATCGCGCAAAGCGGCATAATCATCACCTTCTTGCGGAAAAATTCCAGCAAAAACCATTGGTTTTACTTCCTTATATCCGGGTAACGCTTCTACACTTTGGGCGTTATCCAGAGTCATCGTATCACCCACGCGACAGCCTCCCAATTCTTTTAATCCTGTTACTACATAACCGATTTGTCCGGTTGTGAGAACTTCTGATGATGAAAATTTGGGCACAAGAAATCCGACATCAAGAATTTCCGCGACAGCGCCTGTAGCCATCATTTTTAAATTATCGCGTTTGCGCAGACCCCCATCAATGACACGCACATAAGCCACCACTCCTTTGTAATCATCGTAATAAGAATCAAAAACCAAGGCTCTTGCCTGAGCGTGTTCTTTGCCGGTAGGCGGCGGGATTTTGTCCACTAAAACATCTAACAAATTTTCAACATTTTCACCTGTTTTTGCGGAAACAGATAGAATATCATTTTCTGAACATCCAAGAAGCTGCATTAACTCCTGCTTGCGCGCCGGCACATCAGCTGCCGGTAAATCTATTTTGTTAAGCACGGGTATGATTTCCAATCCTTGTTCAATTGCCAAATATAAATTAGCCAATGTTTGCGCCTGCACTCCTTGAGTTGCGTCAACTAACAAAATAGCGCCCTCAACCGCCGCTAAAGAGCGAGAAACCTCATAATGAAAATCAACGTGGCCGGGAGTATCAATGAGATTTAACACATACTCCACCCCTCCTTTGATATGCTTCATTTGAACCGGCGCCAATTTGATCGTAATACCTCGTTCTCTTTCTATATCCATGGAATCCAAGACTTGCTCTTGCATACTTCTTTTTTCCACAGTGCCCGTAATTTCCAATAATCTATCAGCCAAGGTTGATTTTCCATGGTCAATATGGGCGATAATACAAAAATTTCTAATTTTATCTTGGATAGCCATAGCAAAAATAGTAATGTAATTACTCAAACCTGTCGAGATGATCTGATTTTTGAATTACAGCAGAACCTAATAATTCATCCTTATGATAAAAAGCTATAAATTGCCCCGGAGCAACGGCTTTTTGCGGATCTTTAAAAACAACAATTATTTGATCATCATTCCAGCTTTCAATTTTACAATCTTGCAACGGTTGACGATAACGAATGCGGGCTTTAATTTTCCGACCAATAAATCTTTGCAGATTTCCGGTTATAGTTTCCACTATATCTACCGCTAACAATGATTTGCTATACAACATTGGATCGTCGGCTGAAACAACAACCAATTCATTTGTCTGCGGTCTTCTTTCCGCCACATACCAAGGTCCGCCGGCAAGCCCTAATCCATGCCTTTGACCAATTGTGTAATACATATGACCTTCATGTTCTCCTAATTTGTTGCCATTTTTATCAATAATATCACCTCTTTTAGGGACGATTCTCTTTTTCAAAAAAGTGTCCAACGCCACTTTGCCGACAAAACAAATTCCTTGACTGTCTTTCTTATCAGCAACATGGAGTTCGGCTTTTTTCGCCAATTCTCTCACTTCACTTTTACGCAATTCACCCACCGGAAATAAAGAACGGGTTAATTGATTTTGCTTTAATCTGCATAAAAAATAACTTTGATCCTTACTATTATCAATACCAGCAAATAAATGCGCACCTTGAGCGTCCCTTTTGATTCGCGCGTAATGACCGGTAGCAATAAAATCGCAACCCAATTCATCGGCTTTTTTTAAAAACAAACCAAATTTCATATATTTATTACATAAAACATCGGGATTGGGTGTGCGGCCTGCTTCATACTCGCGTATCATATATTCATATACACTGGCGCGATAATCAGTTTCAAAATCAAAAGTATAAAAAGGTATATTAAGTTTTGCCGCCACCCTCATAGCGTCACGCCTTTCCGCCCTCCAAGAACATTCAGATGTGTCATCGCCATCACTCCAATTTTTCATAAAGCCGCCAATAACTTCATATCCTTGCTTTAGCAATAAAAATGCGGCCACACTAGAATCTACACCGCCACTCATTCCCACCAATACTTTTTTCTTTTTAATCATAACGGAAAACAGTATAGCAAATTTTTATAAAAAACAAGCGCCTTGCTGAGCAAGGCGCAAACCCCGTTTTTGCAATCAACTACAAACCAAGTAATTCCTTTAATTTTGACTGATCAAAACCAATCACGATTTGACCATCAATGTCTATTACCGGTACGCCCATTTGCTGTGATTTTTCCACCATTTCCCTTGCCCTTTCTTGGTCTGCCGATACATCAACATCTTCAAACTCCACATTATTTTCAGTTAAAAATTCTTTTGCCATTTTACAAAAAGGGCAAGTTGGAGTTGAGTAAACTATAACTTTCATATGGCTGTAATTATTTTTATTTATTAATTTTTTGCATTATAAATAACGCATTTATAT
>CAZMZN010000067.1:539-3252 GCA_964570945.1 uncultured Gammaproteobacteria bacterium | reverse complement strand
CATTATTACCAACCTGTATATTTTTACATTGGATAAACTTGCCTATTCTAATATTTTGCGTTTAAAATAACGCGGATTATTTATGTTATGAAAATCTCTGATTTTGATTATTATTTGCCGCCAGAGCACATAGCTCAGGAGCGTATTTTTCCTTCGGAAAAGGAAAAGTTAATGATTCTGCAAAATGATAAGATATTGCATCGTTCAATCATTGATTTTATTGATTTTTTGCGTGTCGGCGATGTGTTGGTTTTAAATGATAGTAAAGTATTTAAAGCTCGGTTAACTGCTTATAAAATTGATGAATTTGGTAAAAAGAGGGCGAAATTAGAGGTATTGTTATTGCAAGATTTGGGCGATGGCTTGTGGTCTGTTTTAATTGGTAATGCACGGAGAGTCAAAATAGGAACTAGATTGGAGATTGGAAATCTAAAAGCAGAAGTGATAAAAGTGCCTGACGAAAGCGATCCTGAGGGTATGGTGCGTTTTTTTGTATCATCAGCCAATGTTTTAAAAATGACCGATGAATTTGGTTCTGTGCCTTTGCCGCCTTATATTCGTAACAACGAAGTTGATTTGAAACAATATCAAACCGTATATGCGAAAAATATCGGTTCGGTAGCCGCGCCGACGGCCGGGTTTCATCTTTCAGATCGTTTATTGGCGCAAATCAGAAAAAAAGGCGTGCAAATAGAATATGTCACTTTGCATGTCGGTATTGGAACATTTTGGCCGGTTAAAACCGAAAACTTGGAAGAACATAAAATGCATAGCGAGATTGTGGAAATTAATCCGGATACAGCACAGAGAATAAATAAAGCCAAACGGGAAAAGAGAAGGGTAATTGCTGTTGGAACAACGGTTGTTAGAGCTTTAGAAGGTGCGGCGCAAATTGCTGAAAGTAATGGCGGACGCGCTCATTGCTTCATGCCTTTGCCTGTTTATGGGTTTTCCGGAAAGGTGGATATTTTTATTAAACCTGGTTATAGATTTCTGATAGTTGATGCTTTGTTAACGAATTTTCATCTACCCAAATCAACATTGTTGGTATTGGTGAGCGCTTTTGTTGGTAGAGAAAAAATTTTACAAGCTTATCAATCTGCGATTAAAAATAATTATCGTTTTTATTCTTTTGGCGACGCAATGTTTATAAATAAAAAACCGTCCGCATTTTACGCGGACGGTTGTTATGGTTTTTAATCCTCCAAATCATTACCGCCTTCATTGTTATGTTCTTCCACCGGCTCGGCGACCGGTTCGTTTATTGGTTCAGTTTCTTGCATATCGGTTTCTTCCGTGACAGTGTCTGTCGGTACAATAATTTCATCATTTATATCTTCCGGCATTTCTTCTTCATCCGGCATTTCTTCTTCATCTTTCATTTCATTTTGCGCATCTTCCGTTTCTTGCATATTTGAATCTTCTTCATTGATCATATCGCCGGGCATTTCATTGTCCATTGGCGCTTCGTTAACTGTTTGTTCGTTGTCATCAATATTATTTTCAGGAAGGGTTTCAAGGTTTTCGTCGCTGTTGTCTATATTTTCTGTGTTTTCCGGTACGATTTCGTTATTTATATCTTCCGGCATTTCTTCCTCGTTTTCCATTCCATCTTCCATTTCATCCGGCATATCTTCTTCCATATGTTGGTCGTCATCCATTGGCTGGTTTTCGCCCATCATTGGATCAAAGCCGTATTCTATTTCTTCGCCATCTTCATAACCGTCACCGTCTGAATCAGGATTATAGGGGTCGGCGCCATATTGCAATTCTTCGTAATCAGATAAACCATCTTGATCACTGTCAATGCTTTCTAAAAATTCTTTTCTTAATTCTTGGGCCGTTTCATCATCCAAAGGTTCAAACTCTAACAAATCATCGGTTATTTCTTCATCATCCAATTGAATGAAAACATGAATTTCGATAACAAAGTCCTTTTTTAATTCAAACTCATCGTCGTCAACGGTAACTACAGATAATACCTCATCCAAGATTTCTTCAATATGAGACATTGGCACGGCACTATTTGCCAAAGGGTCATGATCCGGATCTTCCAATAAATCATCAATTTCTACAGCTTCACCTTCTTCATCTATTTGATAAAGGTTGCCTTCATCATCTTCAATTACCATACCTGTTGGCAGTTCGCCGTCACTTAATGGTTCGCCAACTTCATATTGAGGAAAAAATGATTCCGGTAAATCGTCAACCATTTCCGCCCAATCTTCACCGTATAATTTAATTGCCGTTTCTTCATCGGGAATTTCTCGCAAAACTCCGTCTGGTTCAACGGCATACACCGTGGGAACACTTGGCATTTTTACCAAAGTCGTTCCGGCTTGATACGGTACTGTACCCCCTAATTCAATTTCCGCCATATCATCAGCGGAAATAGTTTTTACATCATCAAAACTATCTTCCCAAGAATAATATGTCTGTTCATTTTGAAAAACATATCTTTTTCCATCCTCGGCATAATAATAAACGGCCGTGGTTTCCGGGGTGGTAATTAAATCTCCCGCCGTGACAATGTCATCGCTGTTCGCCCCATAACTTAAAGACGGCATAATCACCAGCATGAGCGCGAGTATTAAAGGTGATAATTTTCTGTGCATAATGATTGTGTTAATGATTATTTTGATTTTATTATAAATTATTTTGCAATTTTTGAATAAGGATTTTTTAACAGTTTATTTTTTTGTTTCGGTGGCAT
>CAZMZN010000067.1:0-529 GCA_964570945.1 uncultured Gammaproteobacteria bacterium | reverse complement strand
TTTATGAAGATTAACAAAATCAAAAACTTGTTTTTGATCAAATTCGGCAATTGATTTTAATAGCCAGCCATAACCTTTTCTTACCATATCCTGATCATCCTCTAATAATATTGTAGCAATCTTAAATCCTTGTTGAATGTATTTTCCTTTTTTTACGGCCGGAATTAAAGATACTGCCGCCGCTCGCCTTGTCCATAAATTTTTTGAGCGCGCCCATTTTTCGGTAATTATTATATAATTCGGAAATTTATTAAAAAATGCGGAGACAGTATGAGTGCAAAAATCATCACACCACGCCCAATTTTTGATATAATGATTTATAATTTTGCTTATTTTTGGCAAGTCGCTCTGATTTAGTTTATCAATTGAATTGTAGAGAATCGCTGAAGCTATTAATCCAAGTTCATAAGTTCCATCAGAAAATAAATCATCAACCAAAATAAAGAGTGCTTGCTTGGATAAATTTTTGCTTTGTTTTATATATGGGCGGGCAATTTTTCTGGTAATAGGTGTTGGCACGCCCAGAGGT
>CAZMZN010000066.1:875-3278 GCA_964570945.1 uncultured Gammaproteobacteria bacterium | reverse complement strand
TCGCTACCGGTAATGACAATATTAAGTTTTTAGGATTTCAGGAAGGCGAAACATTGGATCAGTTATATGCTAATACCTATTTATTTGTCCAACCTAGCGATTATGAAGGTTTATCGGTTGCTTTATTGGAGGCAATGAGTCATGGGGCGGCTGTGCTTGTGTCTAATATAGAAGCAAATTTGGAAACCGTAAAAGATGCCGGTTTTGTTTTTGCAGCCGGCGATGTAATTGATTTAACCGATAAAATTCGTTATTTATTATCAAATCCGGCAGCAGTGGCTATTAAAAAGGAAGAGTCTATTTTAGTCGTGAAAAAATATTATACTTGGGATAAAATTGCAGAGGAGGTAGAATCTGTTTATATCACGGCTCGCCATTAAGAATGCATGTTATAATTATAAAACAACAAATTAGAATAAAAGTATGGACTTATCAAAAATTGAAAATTTTCAAGATGCCATAGTTACAGTTATGGGCTTGGGGCGCTATCAGCAAGGAAGCGGAATGGGTGCGGCTAAGTGGCTTATACGGCACGGAGCGCAAACTATTATCACTGATTTGAAGAGCGAAGAAGAATTGGAAGAGTCAATGGATTTGATTATGGGTTGGTATGAAAAATATCGGGAAATGTATCCTGATAGAACTATTTATGCTCCTGTTTTTGTGTTGGGAGAACACAGGCAAGAAGATTTTGTAGATGTTGATTGCGTTGTTCAGAATCCGGGCGTACCCAGTGAGTCTGATTTTGTGTTAGCGGCGAAAAAAGCTGGTGTTTCTATTGAATCTGATGTGAGTTTATTTTGGAGATTTTGTCCATATCCAATAATTGCCGTTACCGGTACAAAAGGTAAGACTACTACTACAAAAATGATCGGTGAAATGTTAACCAAAGTTGATGATAAGGCAATAATCGCGGGAAATATTAAGGTTTCGCCATTAGAATTTTTAGATGAATTGTTGCATGAAAAACAAGAAAGGCCGATTGTTCTAGAGTTGTCTTCTTGGATGTTGGAGAGTTTGCCGCCGGCATTTAAAGATTTGGGCAAAGGACCTGATGTTGCTGTATTGACCAATGTATTTCCCGATCACTTGAACCGTTATCATTCTTTTGGAGATTATGTACATTCCAAAGAAATTATCTTTGAATGGCAATCCAGCGATCAATATACGGTTTTAAATTGGGACCATGAAACCGTCCGATTAATGGGCGAAAGAGCAAAGGGTAAAGTATTTTGGTGTTCAAAAAGCTATCAAGACGCAAACGGATGCTATGTTAAGGATGGAGAAATTGTTTTTCAGCAAGATGGAAAAATAGAAAAGGTGATTGATTTGCAGGACGTTGCTTTGCAGGGGGAGCATAATTTGGAAAATGTTTTAACATCTATTGCTGCGGCCCGTTTGCGAGGTATTGACTGGGAGATCATTCGTCAAGTTGTAAAAGAATTTAAAGGAGTTTCTGATAGACAGGAATTGGTTAGAGAAGTTGATGAAATTAGCTATATCAATGATACAACAGCGACAAATCCGGATGCCGTCATGGCAGCTTTGAATAGGTTTGGTGCAGATAAGGATATTATTTTAATTGCCGGTGGTATGGATAAGGCGTTGAAGTATGATGAATTGGGTGACGCGATTGCCAATACTTGCAAGCATGTTGTGTTATTTGAAGGTGATGCCTCGGATATGATAGAGAAAGCTATAGACGGCCGTGTTCCGGTAACAAAGGGTATTAAGACAATGAAAGACGCTGTACAAACAGCCAAATCTTTGGCGGCTTCGGGAGATATTGTTCTGTTGTCGCCCGGCGCGGCAAGTTTCAATTTGTTCAAAAATGAATTTGATCGCGGTGAACAGTTTAGAGAAGAGGTGCGTAATTTATAATTATGCTGTCTTTTTTAAGAAAAATTACACCTGATTTTGTATTTTCTATTTATCATTGGACTTTAGCTAAATTATCGGCATTTTTGTATCGTTATCCATCCAATAAGATGATGGTAATTGGAGTAACCGGCACCAATGGAAAATCCTCAACAGTGCAATTGATTGCTCAATTATTAACTTTATTGGGTGATAAGGTTGGTTATACAACAACAGCCGGTTTTAAAATTTTAAATCAAGAAATTGAAAACAAAATGAAAATGACCATGCCGGGAAGATTTGTACTGCAGAAATTATTGCGCAAAATGGTGAAATCAGGATGTACTGTAGCTATTATCGAAACATCTTCGCAGGGAGTGGAGCAATTCAGGCATATAGGAATTAATTATGATACAGCTGTTTTTACAAATTTAACGCCTGAACACATAGAAGCTCATGGCGGTTTTGAGAATTACAAGCGTGCTAAGGGAAAATTTTTCCAATATTTAACAAAGCGGCCACGAAAAAGAAATAATGGCACAATCG
>CAZMZN010000066.1:0-865 GCA_964570945.1 uncultured Gammaproteobacteria bacterium | reverse complement strand
ACTTTTGTAATTAATGCGGATGATAAATATGCCGATTATTTTTTATCTTTTCCGGCAGATAGAAAAATTAAATTTTCTTGGAAGATTGATAAAGAAAATGTTTTGAGAGCTAAAAAAATTGCAAATGATGCGAGTGGGATAATAGTGGATATAAATGGTGTAAAAATGAAATTTCCATTTTTAGCGGATTTTCAAAATAAAAATACATTAGCGGCTGTTGCGACGGTATATTCACTGGGTTATTCTTTATCTCGTATAGCATCAGTGACTGATAAATTAAAAGGTATTCCCGGTCGTTTTGAATTGATTGATCTTGGACAGGATTTTTGGGTGATTGTTGATTATGCTTATGAGCCGTATGCTTTACGAGCTTTATTGGAATCGGTAGAAAAATTAAATCCTAAACGCATTATTGGCGTACACGGATCTGCTGGTGGCGGTCGTGATATTGCGCGGCGAGAAAAAATTGGTTCTTTGGCCGCTGAAAAAGAAGATATTGTCATTGTTACCAATGAAGACCCATATGATGAAGATCCGCGCCGGATTATAGAAATGGTGGCTGACGGTGCTCGTCGCAAAGGTAAAATTGAAGAAAGGGATTTGTTTTTGGTAGATGATCGGCAAGAAGCTATTGATTTAGCGATTTCATTGGCCGAGAAAGGAGACGCGGTGATTTTAACGGGTAAAGGATCTGAGCCCGTTATGGCTGTTGGCGAAAGAAAAAAAATTCCTTGGAGCGATAAAGAGGCGGCTAAAAAAGCATTGTTGAAAAAAGGTTATGTCGAAAAATAATCATTTATCTTTGGATGGTGATGAAAAGATTGTTTTTGTTGTAAAAAAAAGTTTATATGGGCATATTTTAGCC
>CAZMZN010000065.1:0-3310 GCA_964570945.1 uncultured Gammaproteobacteria bacterium | reverse complement strand
CGATATTATAAGTTTGTTAATTTTTACATATGAGAGACCAAAAAAGAGCATCGCGTCATTCATGGAAAAGCAGGCATGGCGGCAATAAAAAATTAAAGCTGTCAAGCTGGCTTAAAAAAATAAAAGCAATTACAATATCAGAAAAAAACAAAAAAACGCTTATTAAAAACTTAATATTGGCCGGCATAACGGCATTTTTGGCCGGCAGTATTTTTTTTCTAGGCGCCTTTGCTTGGCTTTCCAAAGACCTTCCCGACCCCAACAGCCTTTCAATGCGCGATATTCCGTTGTCAACAAAAATATATGACCGAACGGGTGAACATTTACTCTATGAAATAGCTGGGGAAGAAAAAAGAACTTTGGTGACGCTAGACGAAATTCCAGATTATATGGTTTTAGCCACTCTGGCTGCAGAAGACAGAAATTTCTATGAACACAAAGGTATTGATTTCAAAGGTATCTTGCGGGCGATTTTTATAGACCTTATTACAATGAGCAAAACGCAAGGAGCGTCTACCATTACTCAACAATTGGTTAAAAATGCAATTTTAACAAATGAAAAAACTTTTACCCGTAAATTTAAAGAATTGATTTTAGCTCTCGCCCTTGAAAGACGCTACACAAAAGACGAAATAATGCAGTTATATTTGAACGAAATTCCATATGGAGCGCGCAACTACGGAGTACAAGCAGCGGCTGAAAGTTATTTTAATAAACCAGCTTCAGAACTTGATTTAGCCGAATCGGCCACTCTGGCTGCTATCCCCCAGGCAACAACTTATTATTTAAACAATCCCGATAAATTACGCGCTCGCAGAGATTGGATCTTAGACAGCATGGCTGAATTGGGTTATATCACCCAAGATGAAGCAGATAAAGCCAAGACCGAAGATACTTCTCTTGATTTGGATGCGGAAGATATAAATGCAATTCATTTTGTTTTATGGGTTAAAGAGCAACTGGAAGAACAGTTTACCACAAAAGAAGTGGAGCAAGGCGGATTAACCGTTATCACCACAATTGATTATGATATGCAATTAGCCGCACAAGAAGCGGTTGAAAACAATTATGAACAAAGAGGAGAAACTTACGGTTTTAACAATTCGGGTTTAGTGGCTCTTAATCCAAAAACAGGCGAAATTTTGGCA
Source organism: uncultured Gammaproteobacteria bacterium (assembly GCA_964570945.1). GTDB lineage: Bacteria > Patescibacteriota > Patescibacteriia > UBA9934 > UBA9934 > UM-FILTER-41-21. The sequence goes on along the minus strand of CAZMZN010000065.1, from coordinate 2,162 downwards.
ATGGTGGGTTCGCGTGATTACAACAATGACGATATAGACGGTAAAGTAAATATTGTTATGCAACCGTTACAACCCGGCAGCAGTATGAAGCCTATAGTATACGCCGCCGGCTTTGAGCGGGGATATACCCCAAACACAATACTTTGGGATACAAATACAATTTTTTCCTCGTCTACAGGGCCATATGAACCAAAAAATTACGACTTAAAAGAACACGGACCAATGACAATAAGACAAGCAATTCAAGGCTCTTTAAATATTCCGGCTGTAAAGATGATTTATCTTATCGGCGTAGATAAAGCAATTGATTTTGCCGAAAAATTAAAATACTCCACCCTGTCAGACCGCTCTCGTTTCGGGCTTTCCATGGTATTGGGAGGAGCCGAAGTTACTCCACTTGATCACGCGGCCGCCTATGCCGTTTTCGCAAATGACGGTAAGTATCATAAGCCCGTTTCAATACTTAAAGTGGAAGATGAAAAAGGTAATGTATTGTTGGAAAACAAAATTGAAGACGGCGAACAAGTAATAGATGCCAATATTGCTCACATGATTTCCAATATATTATCCGATGATAATGCCAGAGCTCCGTTTTTTGGCGCTGGCGGTTATCTTACTCTTGGATCAAGACCCGTAGCCGCTAAAACAGGTACAACCAACAATTATAAAGATGCCTGGACCGTTGGCTATACTCCGTCGTTAGTGGCAGCTGTTTGGACCGGTAATACCGATGGAACAGCCATGAATCGAGGATCCGGAGGATCGTCGGTAGCCGCTCCCGTCTGGAACCAATTTATGAGAAAAGCTCTGGAAGGAACTCCGATAGAAACCTTTCCAACACCTGAAATCCCAACAACAGGCAAACCCATGCTTGACGGAGAAATACCAAGTGAAACATTTGTAATTGATAAAGCGTCCGGCAAATTAGCAACAAATCTAACTCCAGACAGCTACAAAGAAGAAAAAACCTGCGGTCAATATCACACCATTTTACAATATGTAAACCCGGCCGACCCGCTCGGAAACCCTCCAAGCGAAGACGAACGCGATCCGGCTTATCAAAACTGGGAAACTGGTGTGCAAAATTATCTGAAAAATTACAATGAAAATTTAAAAGAAGGAGAAACCCCGTTGGAAAGCTGTGAAATACCAACCGAAGAAGACGATCTTCACATCCCCGCCAATAAACCAAAAGTCAAAATCAAATCTCCCGGTAATAACGACGAAGTCGCCAGATCTTTTAATGTGGAAATAAAATCAGTGGCCAAAAGAGGAGTAGCAAGAATTGAATATCAAATTGACAATATAACAATCACTACAAATAAAAATAAAAACGGTGCAAAAATTACATTGCCATCATGGGTGAGCGCGGGAAAACACCAATTAACGGTTATAGCCTACGACGATATTGATAATTCAAATTCCGCCAGTATAAATATAAAAGTTAAAGAAAACAGCGACGAAAATATATCCGGCAGAATCACCAATCCTTTCAATAATCAAACAATAGAATTAAAGGCTGGTGATACGTATACCATTGTTATAGAGAACGGAAAACAACAAGGAATTTTATCTGTTTACAGCCTTGATTTATGGACAGGAGAAAAAGAAACAATTAACCAAATTGAAAATATTTCTTCGGTAAATACTATAACTTGGACACCTGATAAAACAGGAGAATATCAAATTGAAGCTTCAATCAAATATAAAGATGATGAAATCCAACTGCAACCCGTTCAAGTTATGGTCAAAATTACATCCGACTCTACCGATGAAGAATCTTCACAAGATACACAAAACAGCCTCATTGAAGCTTTAACAAACTCCGCACCTAACTGATTTTAATATTAAACTCGCTGACGATAAAACCCTCTAAAAGAGGGTTTTTTGATTGACAAAAAGCTATTTTTCTGTTATTTTCAGCGGTCGCGCCCTTTATTAGGAAGGGGTGGTGACAAAAAAAATAAAAACGGAGAAAAATCATGTCCAAGAAGGGGACTGATTATTTCTCTTGCACCGGCAAGAACCGGTGCGAAACCCATCACGCGCCGCTCAAGCGGCGCGAAGACGGCAGCCTGAGCTGCCGTGTTGGCAGAGCGCTCCGCCGAGCGTCCTGGCGGCTCTGCGCCGCCTGCGGGGTCAAGATCCCGCACGGCTACGGC
>CAZMZN010000064.1:0-3339 GCA_964570945.1 uncultured Gammaproteobacteria bacterium | reverse complement strand
CGACGATATAAAAGCCGGAAACGGAACTGAAATTACTGATGAAACAGAAGTAAGTGATGATAATGACTATTGGTTATTAACCACAGGAGACCCGTTGACTTATGTCGCCGGAAATTATGAGCCAACATCTAACACAGATACAACCCGAACGCCTTGTGCTGATGGGGGAGCAATAATTTAAATATGATTATGGGCAAAATACAACAAAAAATAGGAATTAAAGGAATTGTCGCAACTCATCTTTTTGAGCCGAAAACCGAAGAGGATAAAAAATTGATTGACCTTTTGCGGAATAAAATGATTAAGCCTGACGATAAAAGGTTGCAGAGAATTTTAGTGCAAAAAACTATTCAAAAAAATATAGTCACGACCGCAGGATTAACTGCGATTACAAAAGGGTTGTCAGATAATTTGACATCATTATCTCAATTAAAAATTAACTATACCGCTGTCGGAACAGGAACAACTACGCCCGCGGCTAGTGATACAACGCTTGCGACAGAAACATATCGTAATACTGTTAACTCATTGAATTATGCAGATAATGTGTTTTTCGCTTCTATGTTCATAAATTACACAGAAGATAGCGGAACTTATTATGAAGCTGGTTTGTTTATCAACGGAACATCAGCAACGGACAGCGGAACTTTGTTCGATAGAGTTTTATTAAATTCTCCGAGCGGAGTATCAAAAACAACAAGTCAAGTTTTGACAATTAGTTTTCAAATAACTTTTAGTCCGGTGTAATATGGGATATAAATGGAATACAAGCGATGTTATAAGCGCTAATAGATTAAATCAAACTGGTAGTGTTATTATTACAGGAGTTGCCGGTGAAGCAATGGACAGCACATCAAAGCCAAAAGCCGTTTATTATTCAAATGGAGCTTGGTATTATTCTAATGCGTCAACAACTGCCGATGCTAAAATTGACGGTTTTTTGGTTTACGGGCAATCTGTTAGCAGTGGTGCTGATATTAGAATATTGGTAGCTGGCGATGTTATTGGATTTAGCGGTTTAACAAATGGGCGTTATTTTTTGGCTGATACTGACGGAGAAATACAAACAACATCAGGAACAATACAAGTATATGCCGGTAAAGCAGTTGATACTGATAAATTTATTTTTAATACCGGGACTGTTTTAGACGAACGACCGACTGTAAAACAAATTGATTGTATATTAAATGCTAGCCATAATTATGATGGAACAATTTGTGTGATGGGTGTTAGCGATAATGATAATTTCGCAATTGGCAGTGTTAATCCGGCAACACCAACAGAAACTTTAATTTTTAGATTGGAATTTAATTTTTTACAGCAGTATCAGGAAATTGTTATTACAGACCAACAAGTTGATACTACAACAGACGCTATTGGTGTTTTATATATCGGGGATTATTATTGGTTAATAGACTCAACAGGAAGCGGTTTAATTAAAAATGGTAGCACCGTGACTATATCAGGAACAACACCAACAAATATTTATGCTTTGGGTTACGATGGAAATAATGATTATTTGTTAATTCTAGAAAGTTCAACTTCGGTAAAACGATATAGCATTAGCGGAACGACTATTACATACGTTGACACTATTACATTAGATGCGGCGGTTAGCACAATAAACGGATTTTTGTTTGACAAAGAAAATAATGAATTTGTTTTTATTGGAATCGGAGATATAAGAATTTTTAACGCTAGCGGAACTACACAACGGACAATAACTTATCCGAGAATTAAAGGTTATGGAGGTTTAAACGGCGTAGTATATTATAGAAATTATTTATATGCGGTTTATCAAATGAATTATTATGGGACAAGGGGAAGTAATACCGTTACTGTGAATACAATAAGTTTGATTCCGCTAGACATTATACGATACTGATATGTTTAATTTCATAAAAACACTTTTTACGCGTGAAGGCTTTGGATTAGTCCGAGACTTCGAATTTGAGAATGACCCGCGAAATATTAGATATGAAATGATTGCAGGTGATACCAGAATGCCCGAAACTGAAATAAATGTAGAGCGCAATAATATTACATTCAATCAAGGGCGGACTTCGTCCTGCACCTGTCAGGGGGCTTGTGGAATTGTCGCAGACGAAGAAAATGTTATCCTTTCTCCGAGATATGCTTTTAAAAAAATAAAAACAGAAAAACAATTTGGTTCATCTCGGTTAGAATGGGGTGCGTATATGGCAGACCCGTTTAGATTGAAAGTTAATTATGGAATATGTGAATATGCGCTAGCACCGACCACGAACAAATCAATTAAAAGCGATAAAGCATTTTTGGATTTTGAAATTACTTCCAAAATGGAAGAAAACGCTAAACGCTATAAAGGGGGAAGTTATTTTACGGTTGCGCAATTTGGTAGCGATGGCGAACAATTTGATAGCATTGTTCGCTATATGGCGACAGAAAATAAACCATTGATTACCGCCGTATTGTGGAACACTCAATGGAATAAATATGCAAGGACCACTGGAATAATTCCAGTCAAAAAATGGACAGGACGAAATCTATGGCACGTTATGAAAGCCTGCCGATATAAAGTGATAAATGGGATAGAATATTTGGGGTTTAGGAATTCTTACGGTAGATATTATGGCGGAGATGGTATTACTTGGTTGCCTCGCGGGACCACACTAGGATTATCAATTGGTTATATGAACGAAAAAATAAATAAACCCTCCCAAGAGGATAAGAAAAAAGTTAAGCGAGACAAACGCAGAGAAAAAGCAAATATGCAAGAGCTCAACGCAATGGTTGAAGTTAAATTTCCGCTTGATGTTAATCCGGAAGCAAATAAAAAAGCAAGGCAATATTTTGAACGCAATAAGTTAGTGTTCAACTGGGGAGTATGCTACAATGGCTGGACATTTATTGATGTTATCAATCATATTTATGCTGTATCTCGCGATATGAAATTAGCACCGGCATATAAACTTGACTTTTTAATGAACAGACAAAAATTTATGAAAAAATATGTCAAAAAAATACAAGATAAATAAAAACGATATCGTATCAATTGTCAAAGTCTTCGCTTGGTCGTTTGCTTCAGCTTTTATTGCCGGCTTAATTGCCGTTGTGAATAGCGGACAATTGCCGCCTGAATATTTGGCTTATGTTCCGCTGATTAACTCGTTTCTTTATGGTGTTAAAAAATGGTTAGAAGATTATGAGGGGAAAAATTAAAATGTTATCCCGTCAAGGATACGGATTTATCGGAACAGATAAAGTTGATGTTTTTTTTCACGCTTGTGAATTGGTCGGGCTGAATTTTGACGAATTAGAAATTGGGCAAGAAGTAGTGTTTGATGTTCTAGCCGGCAA
>CAZMZN010000063.1:0-3505 GCA_964570945.1 uncultured Gammaproteobacteria bacterium | reverse complement strand
GTTTGAAGTAGGAGATGATATAGAGAGTGCGGATGATTATACGGTAGATGTTTCAGGAGCAAAAACACGCGCTGAGCTTTAAAAGATACAAAAACAAAATAACAACCCCCGCCCGTTTAGGGCGGGTTTTTGACTAATTTTAAATTTTAGTGTAATAAATGATGTTTTATAATCTTCAAAATCTGGTAAAATATATATGAAAAATAAAAATATCAATAAGGTTGCATATTATATGAACAAAACAATTGTGGCGATATTTTTTGCTCTAACAGTAATTTTTTTGTTTGCTCACAATAGTTTTGCGGCAACTTATTATGTAGACGCCACTAATGGTAATGATGCAAATAGTGGCGCTGATTGGGCTAATGCTTTTCAGACAATATACCAAGCGACTACAGTGATGGCGATTGGGGATATAATTGAAATTGCCGCCGGTACTTACAGTGAACAGGTGATAGCTTCTGTTGATAGCGTGACTTTTCAAGGTACAAGCGATCCCGCCTATAGCGGCGATGTTATTATTAATTCTCCATCAAACGGTTTTCAAATTCAAGGCAATAATATTACTGTTCAAAATTTAAAAATAACAGGTGGTGGGGGTTTGACCACTCGTCGCGGTTTTTTGGTAACCGGAAATAATTTTACGGCGGAAAATATCACAATTTATGATTATAGCGGTAGTGGATTTAGTTTTGAAAGCGGGGCTACAAATTTTACTTTAACAAATGTTGCTGTAAAAGATGTTGGTGCTTATGCTTTAACCGCTCAAGCTGGAAGTGCGGGAACGGTTAAACAATCTGTATTTCGCGGTTATGCTGATGGTTCAACTCCGGGCGCGGTGGTGTATTTAACCGGTGCCGGGGCTGATGTTAATTTTTACGATACCGTTGTAATGGGTGGTTATAGATATTGTGTAAAAGCAGATACAAGCGCGCAATTGTTGATGCGCAATTCAATTGTCGCCGCTTGCGGAGAAGGTTATACGGCAAATAGCTCTATTTATTCGGTTTATACAGATACCACTGCCAGCGCGGATTTAGATTATTCTATCATTGATGGATACGGCCGTTTTCCAAATGATTATAATTATTACGGCAATGTTACTGTGGGATCAAATTTGCAAACCAATGAGTTTCCATATTTTAACGGTTTTGAATACAATGAAGCTTATTTTGCAATCACTGTTGATGATAGGACAAATGTTAGTAATGCCGATAGCATTGCCGCGGTTTTGGATGATTTGGGCTATCATTTAACTTTTAATGTTAATACTCCGACTTTGATTGATTCGGCTGATTGGGCAACAATTCAGGATTTGGTGAACAGAGGGCATGACATAGGCGGACATTCTTACGGAAATCATCATATTGATAATACCGCTCCGTTTACCATTACTTACAATGGTACCGATACCAATGTTGCCGTTACAGTGAGCGGAAACAGTACTTCGTTTTCCATTACGGGGGATACGGGGGTTGATAATGTCGGACCTTTGGATTTAACTGATCCCGCTTACAATCCTTTGCCCGATTTATGTACCTATATTGACGGATTGGCAAATTATTCTTGTGATTTAATTGGTGCTTCTGCGGTTGAATATACCAGTTATCACAGCAATACTTTGCAAGATACTACCACTTCTTTGGCAACCGGTGTGGCAACGGAAATTCCGTATGACAGGCGGATGCCTTCTGCCGGCGGCCGTTTCTTTACCGAGGCATTAGTGGATACAAAAGCGGCTATAGAATCCAATATTGGTGGTGGCTATACTGTGGTGTCTTTTGCTTATCCCGGCCAGGCGCATGATTCTACCGCCAGAGATGCGGTTGAGGATGCGGGTTATTCAATCGCTCGCGGATCGTCAGCTATCGCTACTTCTGCTCATAAAATGGATAATATTTCCGATATATTTATGGCGCTGATGAGCATTACGACAGACGAAGTAAAAGGATCAGGATATGATACTTTAACATCTGCAGAGCAAGAAGAAAGAATCAGAAGTTTTGCTCGTGCATGGTCTGTTTATGCATTGCAAAATGGAATTTCAGCGGCTTTGACAATACATACCTCTGATACTATGAATGCTACAGAAGTCGGTTGGCTGGTAGATGAATTGGTTAAAAACGGCATTCAAATTAAATCAATGCGGGAAATTTACCAAGCAATATCTTCTGGCTGGACAACATCTGATAACAGAAGTTATACTAAAACTTACTCTGATTCTTTGGATTTGACTTATAAGAGTTATTCACCTGCCGTTGATGCCGGTACAACGATATCCGGCATTACAACTGATCTGGCCGGTAATCCTATTTACGGGACACCGGATATAGGACCTTACGAATATCAACCAACTTTAACCATGGGTACTGATAAACCTGATATAAGTAGCGCGATTCGTATATATCAGGACGGCAAGTATCGCTATACATCGCAAACTACCGGTTCTACGAATGCTGATTTAACGGTTATGCCCAGCGGAGGTTTCTCCACATATGGGGCGACAGATACGCGACCGGCATTTTTGGATATTTCCGTCACAACTTGGAATACAAGCGGAGATTATAGTAAAGAATGGACGGAAACCGGAACAACTTCCACCGGCACTACCAGTCATGTTGTCGGTGATTTAAATCCTGGTGATTATTACACTGTTCGCTATATTCATGCTTCTGATCCAGAAGCGACACTTGCCACATATCAAGCAGACAGTAATGGACAGATAAGTTTTGATTATACTGGCGGATATTCTACCGTAACTTTCACGGTAGATCCCGATACCACCGGGCCAAATTCTTTTGACGTGGTTTCTCCATCTGATTACTTTGTTACCTCTGCATCAAGGCCGACATTATCATGGAACAGTACCACTGATGATGAGTCCGGAATGGCAAAATATCAATTATTTATTGACGGGCAGTTGGATACTGATAATATTTCAACTTCAACTACGGAGATCACTCCATCAGGAACGCTAATTTGCGGTCCGCATACTTGGTATATTCGCGCCGTTGATAATGCCGGAAATACAACCGATACATCAGTTTATAATCTCACAAAAAGTTGCAGTACGCCAACTGTTGACGAGGATGATCCGGAAATAGTAGCTTTATCTTCGCCGGTTGATGATGAAAAAATTAATGCCGGCTATCCTGTAAAAATTCAATGGAACAGTGTTGGAAAGATAAAATTTGTGAATTTGTATTACAGCAATGATGGCAAAAAAACATTTAGCGAGATCGTTAAACATACGGCAAATGACGGTGAATATGTTTGGAAAGCACCCTCTGATTTGTCGGGTAGTGTAGCAATTAAAATAGAATTAACAGATTTGTCATCAGCTATAGCCAGTGATATGGTAGAGGTCATTATCTGTAAACATAGTGCAAGTGCCGATAATCAAAATTCCAGTGATAAAAATCAAACTGACAATCAGTCAAACAGCACACATGTTAACCCCTTCACCGGCGAAGAAGAGGAAATAACAGAAGTATCTGTCGGCGAC
>CAZMZN010000062.1:2813-3610 GCA_964570945.1 uncultured Gammaproteobacteria bacterium | reverse complement strand
ATGAAATACAAAACAAACAACAAGAAATCTCTCAAAACAACACAAATGACGACTCGCCCGAATTATCCAATAACAAAACACCCGATACCAGATCCAGCAGTGATAGAACAAATGAACAAGAAGGATTTTCAACTGATCAGCAAGTTATATCCGATAATTCAAACATTTACGATCATCAAAAAACCTTTAACATTATTGCCGTAGCCGATAAAACCACAGAAACAGAAAATAAAAAAGATGATAATAAAAAAGAACAAAACTATTCATATGCCAGTAATAAAATTTCGCTAAGCGGAATCATCACGGCAACACCCGGCATATTCGGCAAACAAATAGCTTATATTCCCGGTGCGCAAATATACTTTTACTATGCTGATTGGCCAACCTTAAATATTGGCGATTATATAACTGTATACGGAGAAGAATCGTCAAATCGCGGAGAATATAGAGTGAAAATTGCCGACAAAGATGATATTGTCATCATTAATCACCAAACAGCCGCGCCGGAAAAAACGCCCATCAACTTAGTCGCTCAATATAATATAGGATCATTATTAACTGTAAGTGCATATATTACAAATCAAGATAGCAACACAATTACATTACAAGATGATAGTGGACGCATAGAAGTTGTTGCCGCCAACAATACGGATATTAATTGGCGACAATATTCAGATGATAAATTGCAAATAACGGGCATTGTCCGTTACATAAATAATTCAATAAAATTATATCCACGTTCATCAGATGATATACAAACACTATCAGAAACATCGCTCACAAAAACAGCTTTAGCC
>CAZMZN010000062.1:0-2803 GCA_964570945.1 uncultured Gammaproteobacteria bacterium | reverse complement strand
CCACTTCTCAACTCGATACAGAACTAACAAATGACAACCAGACGATTACAGTTATCTCAGATAAAAATTATGCGAAGTATATTGCTTGGATAATTGTCTTATTATCCTTAATAGTTTTATCCATTTTAATAGTTAAAAAATATAAGATTAACTTTAAATTACTTAATTGGCAAAATTAATATGATCACAATTAAAAATACAAACGCCATGTGGTACCAAAATATAATTAATCGTTTTGAAAAATTAATTAAAGAAATACAAGCTAATGAAAAACAAGCGGAAAAAATAAAAGATTTTGTTCTTAATATAGCGCGAGAGCAATATTTAAACGGAAACCGTTCTGGAATTCGCTGGGCGCGCAATCAGAGTTTAAGCCGCAACAATTAAACACTGGATTATCTAAATCAGTGAGATCAGTATAACAAAAAAGCGCCGAGATTATCTCGGTGCTTTTTTGGAGCGGCAGACCGGGTTCGAACCGGCGACCTCTTCCTTGGCAAGGAAGCGTTCTACCACTGAACTACTGCCGCATTTGCAATTTTGCAAACAAAACTATACCATAAAATTAGATAATGTCAATTGCTAATTAATTATATGCGATCATTAAATATTATTATATCGGTTATCATCGCATTAGTGGCGGCAACTTTTATATTCTCGATTTCCACAATGGAATTAAAAGCTCCGGCAGAAGAAATTCAGAATTCAGTCAATCAAAATGACAAACAAGATACGGCCGCTAAAATTGATATCAATGAAACCGATGCATCCCGAGAAGAAAAACAAATCTTTAATGATGAAATTTTAGGTATTCAATTCACTTATCCAGACGATTGGACAATAACCACTGAACTAGTAGATTATAACAACGCAAAAAATACCGATGAAATATATCAAAAAATTTATACTTTAAAAATTAATGATAATGATTTCTTGGTTTCGCAAACAGCCGGCGAAATGACTGATAGAGGCGCCTTTTGGGGAGATTGGGCCTCTAGAATAAAATCAGCGGATTATATTTCTAACTTCTGCGATACTTATCAAACAGAAAATTTTGCGTATGGCGAAAACGCACGATGCGAAGTATTGAAAAACAATAACAATATCGAAATTGCCAGACTACATGGGTCAGCTCAATGGTTTGGCGATGTTATCAGTAATAATGACTCCTATTTTATTTATAACCCGGATAACGATTTTTATGGAATTATTATTGATACACAAAATTTCGCTGATAACGGAGTAGTTCCGCAATCAATTTCTAAACAAATCAATGATCTTGTAATGAGCCTGAAATTTGAATAAAAGTTAAAAAATATTCAAAAAAACTCGGAAAAATCCGAGTTTTTTTGGTACCGCGGGTGGGAATCGAACCCACACGGCATTTCTGCCCGGGGATTTTAAGTCCCCTACGTCTACCATTCCGTCACCGCGGCTCATTTCTAACAGAGAAAAATATAACTCAAAACAAAAAATTATTCAATACCATAACTACTTATTGGCAGATATCTGTTATAATAAAGCTGTATGATTGAATCAAACGCTGATAAAAACGAGGTTAACAGCCCTGTAAACGACCAAGCGCAACCGGAGGAAAAAGCGTTTGAAGCAGGTCTCAGGCCAAAAAAATTAGATGAATTTATCGGGCAAAATAAATTAAAAGATAGTTTGCGCATTTTTATTCAGGCAGCGCAAACACGGCAAGAACCTATCGAGCATCTACTTTTATATGGCAATCCGGGCCTTGGAAAAACCACTTTAGCTCATATTATTGCTGCAGAAACAAACTCCAATATCAGAATAACCAGCGGACCAGCTTTAGAACGAGTAGGTGACTTGGCGGCCATTTTATCCAATCTACAAAAAGGAGATATATTATTTATTGATGAAATTCACAGATTAAATCGTTCTATTGAAGAGGTATTATATCCAGCCATGGAAGATTACGCGCTTGACTTAGTGGTTGGAAAAGGCCCATCAGCGCGCACGCTGCGATTGGGTTTGGAAAAATTTACCATTATTGGCGCCACTACCAGATTATCTCTGCTTTCCTCACCTTTACGAGATCGATTCGGCATCATTCATCATCTTGAATTTTACGATGAAAATGAAATCGCCGATATTATTGCTCGAAGTGCCAAATTATTAAACATACAAGCCAACCCCGAAGTTTGCCAAAAAATCGCCGCCCGCGCTCGCCGCACCCCAAGAATAGCGAACAGGCTTTTAAAACGAGTGCGCGATTTTGCCCAAGTGAAAAATAACGGCATTTTAACTCCGGAAATAACCGACCGAGCTTTAGATTTGCTTGCCATAGATAATCTTGGATTAGACGCTACCGATATAAAATTATTAGAAACGATTATTGAAAAATTTAACGGCGGACCGGTTGGACTATCAACTCTGGCCGCCGCCACAAGGGAAGAAATGCAAACCATTGAAGAAATATACGAACCGTTTCTCCTTCAGCTTGGCTTTATTGAAAGAACACCGCGCGGCCGAATCGCAACAGCACGTGCCTACCAACATCTAAATAAAAATAAACCAAATCTTTTATGAGTATTCCGCTTTGGTATTTGCTAATTCCTTATTTTATATTTTTAGCAATAGCCGGTTTGTTTTTTATCTTTAATTTTTTTCACATTGCCCGTTTTGGATTGCAAAGTTTTAAAACAGCATTTGTACTACTTTTATATATCACTTTTTTTACTGCAATTTTATTAGCAAATTGGGAAATATTACAATTTTTTAACTGGACTCAAGAAATTGAAATAAACACAGGATCATTTACATCAATTATAAC
>CAZMZN010000061.1:0-3613 GCA_964570945.1 uncultured Gammaproteobacteria bacterium | reverse complement strand
GGTCAAATATTATATTTTTTTCATTTGTTGATATGTATAAATGAAAGCGTGGATAATAATCCGGCGTTAGGCGAAAAACAAAACTTTCTTTTCCGCTCACGGGGTCTATAAAATAAGAATAACCGGCTTTCCTGGCTATTTCCATGGGATTTATGAGATTGTTTTTAGGGATTTCTAATTTCATGAATACAGTTTAACCCACTTTTTTATTTAGTAAAAGAAAAAATGTTATAATAAGTTCATATGTTAAATAAGGCCGAAGAATTAGTGGATTATCAAGTCTTTGATTTATCCTTTGTTGATTTGCAACAAATGCCCATCACACCGCCTGAAAACACAAAATACTTGGGGGCGGAAATAAGAGGTGCGGCGGATGTTAAAAAACTATTTTTAGTTTTTAAAAATTTACGCGATTTTTACAATGAAGTGATTTATAGGCCCGAGGCGGGTAGCAAAGCTTTTATAATATACTCAGAATTGGATGATGGATTTTTTGTACGCCCCTTTGATGTTGAGGATTTAGATACGATAATGATTGGCATTGTATTACGGGGAAGTCGTAAAAATATCGGTGATTTTATTGATTTGGATGATTTGTGGGAAAAAACCGAAAAAGATTTAAGAAAATTTTTAACAACTGTTTATAGAACGGAAACATCACATAATAAGTTAAAAATAAAAGCGGAAAAAATCAATCCCTTAGCTTTTTTAGCGGCTATAGATTGGTATTTATCGCTCGGAATTAAAAATGTAATTTTAGTTTAAAAATATATGAGTGTTCGCGAACAATTGTTGAGAATCAAAAAGATGCGAGAAAAAGCAGCTCGGAAAGAACAAGACAATAAAAAAGAAAAACAAGATAAAGAAATTCAAGAACAAAGGGCGTTGGCGGAGAAAAAAATAACCAGCAAAGCGCCGGCAGAAGATGCGAGGCAAAGCGGTTATAAAGACAGTGCGATTGCAAGAGATAAAAAAATAGATAATGGCGAAGATAATGTTGTTAAATCTGATCAATTAACAAACATTAATAAAATAAAACAAGTCACTAATAAAAAACCAACAAAGATACAAGGGAACGGTGCATTTTTAAGAAATGGTGAAAAAGAAATCAATAACGAACAACAGGAATTAAAAGAAATGATTGAAAGACAGGATTTGCCTGTCAAAAAAAGATTGGCGGAATTGGTGGAATTAATTAAAAAAGTAAGTAAAAACAATGACGGTTTTGTTGTTCTTGAGGCTGAAACCGGTTCGGGAAAATCCGTTTATTCTCCAATTGCCGCATTTAAAGCTTTGAAGGAATTAGGTTCGCCGGAGAGGGTTGTCATGATGCAGCCGCGTCGTGATGCTGCGACCAGCATAGCGCGGGCTGTATCTGCTGTAATGGAAGCGGAATCTGGCGTGGTTGGTTATTCAACTTCCGAAGGTAAAACAATAGATCGTAAATCGGCGATTGCTGTAGTAACTTCCGGTATTATGCGCCGGTATTTATTGCAGGGTGATATAAGTAGAGATAATGTCGGCGCAATAATTTTAGATGAAATTCACGAGGGTAGTATTGAATATCATCTGGTATTTGGTTTAATTAAAAAATTGCGAGAGGCTGGCCAAGCGCCATTGGTGATATTAACTTCGGCAACGATGGATATTAGGCGTCTTCAAGATTTTTTTGGTATCAAAAATGATAATTATCTGCATATAGAGGGTAGGGCATATCCTGTAGAAAAGCATTTTAATGCGCATCCCAGTGAAAACAAGCATGGTTATATTAATGATGTTGCTGAAAAGGTGTTAGAACTGCATAAAACAAACAAAGACGGGGATATTTTGGTATTTTTACCTGGAGCGAAAGAAATCAATCAAGTTATAAGTTATTTACATAATTTAAATGATGCTGAAGTGTTGCCTCTTTACGGTGCGTTGTCGTCCGATGAAAGGAAAAAAGCTTTGCACGGTAAAAAAGAGGCTGGCAAAAAGAGGAGGATTATTGTGGCGACTGATATAGCGGAGACTTCTTTAACGGTTCCGGGCATTACAATGGTTGTCGATTCTTGTCGTCGTCGTTCTGTTCGCTATAATCCAAAAACAGGCATTATTGAACGAGGAACTGAATTTGTCTCCAAGGATAGCGCCGAGCAAAGGGCTGGGCGCGCTGGTAGGGTAAGGCCGGGCGATTGTTATAGAATTATTACAAAGGAGGAATATGTACGGATGCCTGAATTTAGAGAATCGGAAATTAAACGCGTCAATCTAGCACATACGGTTTTGCAGTTGAAGAAAATAGGTGTAGAAATAGAGGATTTTCCTTTTATTGAACCGCCGTCCAGCAATGCGGTGGAAGAGGCGATAAAAGAATTGAAGATGTTGGGCGCTTTGAATGATGAAGGGCGGATTACGGATTTGGGTATAGAAATGGAGAGATTATCTTTTGAGCCGCGGTTGGCAAAGATGGTAATAGAGGCGCGCAAAAGAAACGCTATGGAGGCGGCTTTGGTTTTGGTTGGATTTTCTCGTGAAAGAGATGTGTTACTTGACCCCAGTAAAAAAGAAATAGAAGAAGCTCCCGGATTTAGCCCGGCGGATAAACGAACCAATGCTCGTAATACAATCAGTAATAAATTAAGATCAGAATTCGGTGGGTCATCAGATATACAAATGAGGCTTAATATTTTTGCGGCTGCTATAGAAAATGGTTTGTTCGCCGCCGCTAAATTGTCCAAGCAACGAGGGTTCAAAGAAAAAGAATTAGCGAAAAAATTTGAAAAATGGTGCCGTGCTCATCACCTAAAAGCCAATACTTTACGACATATTGGTTATAAATTACGAGATTATGCTAAATATAGTAATTTTAATTTAGATAAGAGTAAATTGGCGGAGAGATTGCGCAATGTGAGACCGGAGATTTTATCCGAGTTAGCTTTAACGGTTTATCCTGATAGATTGATTTTTGCTCTGCATAATAGCAGAGGAATGCCGGAGTTTAGAAGATTATCTGAATACGATCCATTGGGAAGAATAATTAATATTAATCCCGGTTCGGTTTTAAGAAATCAATCAAATTTTGATGTTTTGGTGGCTTTTGGGGGTTTTAGTGAAGGTTCAGGGACGCGCCGGGGCAGAGAAATTACCAGAATTTACGCTCAAGATTTGCACCCGATTGAATATAAAACAATTAAAAAAATAATGCCAGATATTTTGGATAGGAAGTATGAAAATGTAAGTTATAATACTGAATTAGATGAAGTTGTTGGAGATATTCAAGTGGTATTAAAAGGAAATAGTGATATTGTTTTTGAAGATCAATACGATGCTGTTTTAGATAACGAAGTGGCCGTTCGGACTTTTGCTAGTGTTTTGGCGTCGGGAGAAATTGATCTGCCTTGGGCAAGAGAAAATATAAGAACAATTGACAAATTGAGAAGTTTGGCTCGGCGATCAATGGGAATAGGAATAGTGAAAACTATTGATTCGCTGAAAAATTGGTATATTGAAAAATTGGATGGGGCTCATAATTTAAGACAGATTCAAGATAAAATTGGAAATTTAAAAATAAATTTCACTGATTTTTGCTCTAAAGAACTAGCTGAAGAAATTGATAAACATTACCCTGAGA
>CAZMZN010000060.1:1320-3698 GCA_964570945.1 uncultured Gammaproteobacteria bacterium | reverse complement strand
TCCGGCTGAAGAAGCTCCGGCTGAAGAAGCTCCAATGGAGTAATTAAGACATTAAATCGAGCTCAAAGCTCGATTTTTTGTTATAATAAAAACGCTAATTATTAAAAAAATGTTATGGGAATTTGCTCAAGTTGCAATGCCGAAATCGCCGACGAACAAATGCAAGGCGATATGTGCCCAAGTTGCGCGGGTACTGAAAATAATCCAGAAGAGGAATCAACGGAAGAATAAAATAATCGGCCAACGGCCGATTATTTTTTTATTTTAATAATATCTGTTGCCAAATGTGCCACTTCAACCGCTCCGTTTACAGGGAATAATCTCCCCATTTCCTTACTCAACTTTGATTGCAATTGTTTATCATACAACAGAGTTTTAATATTCTGCTTCAAAATTTGCGGATTAAAATCGTCTAATACTATTGCCGCCCCTCTCTCTTGCAAAGCTCGTGCATTGTTTAATTGGTCCTGATTGGGTAAAGGTAAAATTATTGACGGCTTTTTCAAAAAAGCCAATTCCATAATTGTTCCCATGCCGGCGCGAGAAACAACTATATCGGCCGCGGATATTATTTTCAACATACCCTCCCCTAAAAACTCCAAAGCAATGTAATTATCGGGCATAGCGTTTGCCAAATAATCAGTCATCTTACCTTTTCCGGTTAAATGAATAATATTGGCGATATCAGATAATTCTTCACCTATAATTTCCATCGCCCGATTGATTGACAATGCCCCCGTTCCCCCGCCCGTAACCAATACGATAGGCTTACCGGCATCCAATTTATAAAAATCAATCACCTTGTTACGATTATTTTGTATATTCTCCGGCAATGATCGGGTTATACCACCAACAACAATGGTTTTTTTAGAAGAAAAATATACTTTACTATCAGGCCAGGTAACACTGATACTGGTTGCGAAAGGCGCAACTATTTTATTGGCCAATCCGGGAATTACATCTAATTGATGAACCCAAACGGGAATTTTTTGCAATGCCGCCAACCAAATTGCGGGAACACCAACATAACCGCCAGCAGTAAAAATCAAATCCGGCTTAATTTTTTTTAATAATCTTTTGGCCTGCCACAATGCTTTTGCCATTTTTAACGGAATTAATGGCAATAGCCACCAACGGTCGCGGTCAAATTTAGGAGTAGAAACCGAAAAAAAATGTATATGAGAAGATTCCACCAAAGCACGCTCGGGCCCAGTATCAGTTCCCAGCCAAAACATTTCTAAATCGCTATTGATTTTTCGCAATTCTCTGGCAATTGCCAATAACGGAGTTACCGGCCCTAAAGTTCCTCCGCCTGTAAATAAAATACGCTTTTTCATATTATATCTTGCTGTATTTAGAAATATTTAATACAACACCAACCGCCGCCAAAGAAACAGCCATTGCTGTGCCGCCATAACTTAAAAACGGCAAAGGTACTCCGGTAAGTGGTAGGATTGCCAAAATAGCACCTATATTCACAAAAGCTTGAATTCCAAACCAAGAAATAATTCCCACAACAATATATTTTCCAAATTTATCCGGCGCATTTTCCGCAATTAACAATCCCCGGCGCAACATCAATAAAAACATTAACAAAAATAAGCCGGTAAACAAAAATCCCAATTCTTCCGCCGTAATTGCAAAAATTGAATCACCTACCACTTCAGGTAAATATTGAAATTTTTGCAATGAATGCCCATATCCTCGTCCAAAAATACCACCCGAGCCTACCGCCAGTAATGCTTGGTTAATTTGATATCCAATACCCTGGGGATCTAATTCGGGATGCAAAAAAGTAGTGAATCGTTCAAATCTATACGGAGACATCTGGATCAAAATTACAAAACCCAACAAAGACACCGCAAACAGTGATAAAATGTGACTTATTTTACCACCGGCAACAAAATACATAGCAAAAGCAATTGCCACGATAATAGAAAGAGTCCCCAAATCAGGCTGTAAAACAATTAATAAAGCGACAACACCAATATTTTCAACAAAAGGCAATAAACCTGATCGCCAATCTGCAGACGCTATATCCCTACCAGCCAACCAGGCCGCTAAATACAATGAAAAAGTTAATTTAACCACTTCGGCCGGCTGCATTGATAATCCAAATACCCTTATCCAGCTATGAGCAAAAGTTCCGAAATCAGTACCTACACCCGGAATAAACACCAATACTAATAAAACGATAGAAAATATAAGCAAGGCCAAACTATATTTTAAGTAAACAGTGTACGAAATTCTACTTAACAATAATAATAAAAACACACCGGGCAATACACCGACTGAAAGTTGGTGCCATAAGTAATAATAGCTATTATTATATTTTTCATATTCTTTCGGCCCCGATGCCGATGTCAACATTATTAAAC
>CAZMZN010000060.1:0-1310 GCA_964570945.1 uncultured Gammaproteobacteria bacterium | reverse complement strand
CGATTTTATTTTCCATTTTAGGAAGTTAAAGCTATATCCAATAAAAATAAAATAATTCCCAACAAAGCCGTAATCCATGATAAGACCCAAAAACGCATTACTATCTTTGGTTCTGGCCACCCCAAGGCTTCATAATGATGATGAATTGGGGCGACTTTAAAGACTTTTTTGCCAAACACTTTTTTGGTAATCAACTGAATAATTGTTGTTATCGCCTCCAATACAAACACAAAACCAATAATAGGCAGCAGCAAAGCAGTATTTGTCAACATTGCCACGACACCTAATGTTACCCCTAAAGACATAGCCCCGGTATCCCCCATAAAAAACTTGGCCGGATAAATATTAAACCACAAAAACGCTAATAAAGCCCCCATAATAACACCACAAAATGCCGCTAACTCATAACGCCCCTGAAACGCCGCAACAAAAGCCAAAACTCCAAAAGCAGGAATTAAAGTGCCACCAGCTAGCCCATCTAAACCATCGGTTTGATTTACGGAAAAAGATGTGCCGACAATAACCAAAATAAACAATGGTATATACCACCAACCAATATTAAACGAACCCACCATTGGAACATGAAGCAGATCCCAATCTAATTTTTCATAAAACCACCAAGCACCCACAATCGCAATTAACAAATATAAGACCAATCTTTGTTTGATATCAATACCGCCGCCATTGGTGCCAATTTTACGAACATTAAGATAATCATCTACCATACCAACCAAACCTGCAGACACCAAAACCCCAATCGGCAGCAAGGTTTGTCCGCGCGTTAAAAAATTCATATGAGCGATAATTGAATCTGCAAAAAATCCAGATAAAAAATAAAAGAACAACGCTATTGACAACACCGTAAACCAGACCAAAAATCCCCCCATTGTTGGTGTTCCCGCTTTCTTTTGATGCATTTTATTAAAAATGGGCGCCTGATTTGCACTCCGCAAAGATTTACCCAAATGCATTTTTTTCAACAAAACAATAAAAGTGGGCGCCCAAATTACCGCCACCATAAACGACAAAGCGGTTAGAGTTAAAATTTTGCCAATAATAAACGGTTCCAACATATTTTAAATGTAAGCTAAATTTAGCAAAATAATAAAAATCATCGCGATAAATAATATAAATTCCGAAAACACAGCTGCACCAACTAAAATATAAGCCATAATTTTATCCTCTTTCCACACAATCATGGCCAGCAAATAATTGGCGATAAAAATTATTAACCCTATAAGTGGAACTGTAAAAATTCTCCACCACTCCCCATACCAATCAATACCAAAATGAATGTTATAGTGTAAGGG
>CAZMZN010000059.1:1856-3724 GCA_964570945.1 uncultured Gammaproteobacteria bacterium | reverse complement strand
AAGATAAGTAAAGAAGATGCGAAAGAGGTTATTCACGCAATTAAAAAATTAGAAAAGTTAAACAATTTATTTTTTCAAGGCTCAATTGAGTCTGCCTTGGCTTTATTGTTTGCTTTGCGAAAAAAATATGATAATCAAATTTTATTACTCACCCCTTATGAAAAAGAAGCTGAGGCTATTTCCGAAACTCTTATTTTTGAAAACATAGTATTACATGGGCGTATAAAAAAGTCCTATAAGAATTCGGTTATAAAAAATTGGCGCTCCGGAAAAATAAAAACTCTAATAGCTACTCGGCAGGGGTCTTTACTGCCGGCTCAAAAATTAGATGCAATAATGATTTTTGACATTCATTCCAGCGAACACAAAAATTATAAAAGAAATCCTTATTATGACGCCAGATTAGCTGCAGAATTGCTAGCAAAACAACATGGAGCAAAAATAGTATTTGTCGACTATATGCCAAGAGTGTTAGATATTCAAAAAAATAAAAAAATTATCTCTACAAAACAAATCAAGCCGACAATTATTAATCTTTCCGCTCCCGAAGAACAGACTTCCCATCCCTTAATTACCGAAACCTTAATAAATGCAATTAAACAATCGCTAACAAATAAAAAAAGAGTTTTTTTATTCTATAATAAAAAAGGAACGGCAAATTATTTACAATGCAAACAATGTCGGCATATTCCCTTCTGTGGTACTTGCGGATCTGTGCCGACGGTGCGCGAAAATGACCTTCTCTGCCCTGTGTGCAGTGCTCAAATGTGGATACCAAAAAACTGCCCGGCGTGCGGTAGTGAGAAATTATCAAGTAAAGGTATAGGAAATAAAAAACTTTTTTCCATTTTGCAAAAAATTTTCCAAAATAAAAAAATTACCGTGATAGATAAAAGTAATCCGGATTTTAAGGAGAGTGACATTATTTTAGCGACAGAATATTTTTTCTTAAATTTTTACACGCCATTTAAGAAATATAACTTTGGTTTGATCGCCGATATTTTGCCCGATATTGGACTTTCAAATGAGTATGATGCTTTGGAAAAAATTGCTTATAAGATATATAGATTAGTATATTTCGCGAAAAAAGAGGACGCTAAACTTATTTTACAAACATTAGTACCCGATATTATTAATTCAATGTTATTAAAATCATTTTTATCCAGTGAGTTAAAAATAAGAGAAAAATATAACTTATTCCCGGCCACGGAAACGGTAGAGATCAATTGTCCTGGCAAAAAAACAAATACTGTGTTAAGCTTAAACGTTATTTCTGACGCAGATAGGCAAAAATTAATTAAAAAATACTCTCAGGATTGTAATTTTAATCCCAATTACAGAACATATGACTCTTAAAGTTATTACATATCCAAACGAAATATTAAGAGAAGTTTCTCACGAAATCACAGTTGAAGAAACAAAAAGTCCACAAATGCAGGCGTTTTTTAATGATCTTGCTCAAACAATGGTCAAGGAAGATGGGGTTGGCATCGCCGCTCCGCAAGTGGGTAAAAATATCAGAGTAATTGCCGTAAATACAAAATCAGGACCGGAAATATTTATAAATCCGAAAATCACTTTTCGTTCATCAACAAAAATAAAAGGAGAAGAAGGATGTTTATCCGTTCCGGGAGTTTACGGTATTGTCGAGCGTTATAAAAAGATCAATGTTAGCGCTTTAAATAAACATGGAGAAGAAATCATTCCTGACACGGATGGTTTTCTTTCAATTGTTTTTCAACATGAAATTGACCATTTAGATGGAATCCTTTTTATAGATCGAGCTAAAAAAATCAAACATCAAAGAACTAGCAGAATTTAATATGATAAATGCAGTGTTTTTCGGAACGCCTGAATTGTCAAAAAAA
>CAZMZN010000059.1:0-1846 GCA_964570945.1 uncultured Gammaproteobacteria bacterium | reverse complement strand
ATTTTTAATATCTGATAATTCGATAAATATAAAAGCTGTTGTATCTCAACCCGATAAACCTGTTGGCAGAAACAAGGTTTTAACTCCGCCACCTGTAAAAATACTTGCGCAACAGAACCACATTCCAATTTTTCAACCAAAAACTTTAAAGAATTTTTCAGAATTGCCGGATGTTGATATATATATCGTTGTCGCTTATGGAAAAATTATTCCAAAGCAAGTGTTGAATCGACCTAAACTTGGCATTGTAAATGTCCATCCGTCATTACTGCCAAAGTACCGCGGTCCATCTCCTGTCCAATCAGCTATTGCTCATCAGGAAAAAATTAGCGGTGTATCAATAATGCTCCTTGATGAAAAAATGGATCATGGACCGATTTTAGCTCAAAAGGAAATACCAATCGCGAGAAATGAAACAACATCAAGTTTTTTTAGAAAAGTTATAGAAATAGGCGCACCGTTATTAGTGGAATCTGTTAATAATTTTGCCGCCGGCAAACTGCAGCCAAAGGAGCAAAATCATAAATTTGCCACATATTGTCAATTATTAAAAAAGGAAGACGGCAAAATAAATTGGCGAAATAATGCCGAGGAAATACATGCGAAAATTCGAGCCTATAATCCTTGGCCCGGAACATTTACTGTTATCAATGAAAAAATATTTAAAATCCACGATGCTAAAATCAGCGAAAATAAACTCCCGCCAGGAAAAATAAAAATTGAAAATAAAAAACTGCTTATCGGTACCGCCGGCCCTGCCTTGGAAATATTATCCATCCAACCAGCCGGCAAACAAAAAATGCAAGCGAAAGATTTTATTAACGGATTTCATTATCTTGACGGATTAATTATTTCGTAAATGTACGGGTTTAATAACCAATTTATTTTGAGGTTTTTGAAAACCGTTTTTCTTTGTTTTTTCAAATTTTCCTTTTGAATTATCAAAATCAATAAACGGAAGAATGAATAACAATAGAGTTATACCCAGCGGATGGTTTATAAAAGGAGTAAAAATATTTACCACAAACAAACCAATGACAGAACTCATCAAACCAGCGATCAGCCAACGGTGGGCATAATGCTGTATAGTCGCTTTTGTATAATAAATTATTTGATACAAGAAAACAAAAAAACCAATTAAGCCAATAAGCCCCATTTTAAGCCAAATATCTAACCATCCCCATTCAAACCGATAAGTGGTATAAAGCTTTGGTTGGCCGTTTTCGGCAATGCGCGGATCGGCAGAATAATAACTCACAGAAGTACCAAAGCCGGCTCCAATAACTGGAGAAACTTTTATTTTGTTCCATAGCGGTGTGAGTAAATTCCAACGGCTACTGATCGCCGCATCTCTATTTACAGAAGATGAAGTTTCATAAAACGGCATTTCTTGAACGGATTGCGGGGTAAATATTGGCATTTTAATTACACCCCATACTAAAAATACGGAAAATATACTTAAAAATATCATTTGTATAATTCTAATTGGAATAGTTACCGCTTTTTTGGTGCCGAAAAAAATTGAAATAAAAGACAGTATACCAATTATAAAAAAGGCTCCCAACAAAAAGCTTCGCGACATACTAATTAGTAGCGTAGCGACTGTAATTACAAACAACCATTGAAATTCTTCCGGTATTTTTTCCCCCCTCCATAAAAATAAAGCGGCTGCAGATAAAACAGCTATAGCCGGTAAGGTTAAAAATTGGGACGGCATAAATACGCGATACCAATAATCGCCTATATCAGCCAAACCATACTTCAATAGCAAATTATTAATAAAGCCACCTTGATTGACAACTTGTAAAGTAATTTCCGCAATTCTTCTGTCTCTGAAGAAGGTCTG
>CAZMZN010000058.1:606-3785 GCA_964570945.1 uncultured Gammaproteobacteria bacterium | reverse complement strand
CATAGAGGATTTCGGGCTCTAATATCCCTTATCACCTCGGTCAATCCGAGGTTTTTTATTGACATTTAAAATAAAATACGGCATAATTCGCCACCGAACCCAAGCAGTGCCGCCGCACAAAAGGCGGCAAGGAGGCAAAATGCAGCAGCAGCAGCATTTGCCGCCGCGTATGCGGCGGCGCAACAATTCGCCAGCCGATCGAGCCGGCCGGCTCTTGGCCGCAGATCGGCACTTTGCCTGGTTTGTGGCAAAAATTTTTTCCGCTCAATCTGATTGGGCGGATGAACACCGCGTAAGCCGCAGCGTTCTTCTTGCCTGGGAGCAAGAAACGCGTGAAGGCGTCGCCCCCAGCGAGGCATACGACACAGCCGCGCCGGCGGAATTGCGCCGACATGCACGGCTGAGCATTGCTATCGCGATGCTCATTTATCACGACAACAACCTCCGACAGTTTCCGGAGGTAAAAAGATTTCTTGCCGGCGAAATATCGCCGGAAAAAATAGCGGCACACCTTCGTTAGTCGCTCTATCCCGCCTCTGTTGGCGGGATTTTAAATAATTTGTCCACCATTGACAAAAACAAAAATGAATGCTATCCTTCCGGCGTTCAGGAAATCGGATAATCGCGTCCGGGAACCAAAACCGGATGAGGAAAGTCCGAACACCCCGCAAGCGGCAACGCTTGCGGCAAAGGGATATCGCTAACAGCGATCGAGATATAAATCGCGTCAAGAAATTGCAATTGCTTTCTTGAAGCGAGGAAACTCAGGGAAAGTGTTCCAAAGGCAAGGCGCCGGCGGAACCCTTTGCAACTTGCGAAAGCGAGTGAATAAGGGCCACAGAGACTATACTAACCGCCTAAGTCGCAAGATATGGCGGTAGAAAGGTGAAAAGTGATGCGGTGTCAGGGTCAGTTGACTCATAATGGCTACGCATCTCGGCCCATGGTGACATGGTGCCGTGGCAAACCCATCCCGGTGAAAGAGCAAATTTGGTAGCTCGCTAGAGCCCGTGCAGCAATGCCGGGCCCAGATAAACGATTATCGCCTTGGTTTACCAAGGTTACAGAATTCGGCTTATAGATTGCCTGAACACCAAAAGACGCCCTAACCTAACGGGCGTTTTTTGATATAATAAACGAGCCTAAAAAATATATGAAACGAGCCAATTTATTTTTTACAGCTTCTTTGGTACCGCTTGATTTTATTACTCTTTTATCAGCCGCGGCCTTTGCGTATCATCTTCGTTTTTCGCCCCTGGTAACCGCAGCCCGTCCGGTCGTTTTTTCATTAAAATTTGAAGAGTTTTTTAACGCGGCGGCCGCGGCGGCAGTTCTATTTTTAATTATATTTGCTTTATCCGGATTATATTCAATAAAACCGCGAAAAATCGCTACCGAAATTATAAGAATTATTCTTGCTTCTTCAGCGGGCATTGCCACCGTACTAGCCATCGCCTTTTTTTCTCGCGAATTATTTGAATCTCGTTTTATTTTATTGGCCGCTTGGCTATTCTCTATCATTTTTATAATCGGTGAAAGAGTATTAATTCATTTTTTGCAAAAAACTTTATATAAATTCGGCATCGGCCAAACAAAAACAGCTATTATAGGAAAAACAAAAATCGGACAAAACTTAAAAAAATATTTTCAAAACAATCCCGGCAAAGGCTATAAAACCGTCGCTCATTTTGCCGTCTTTAATAACACCACTCAAAAAGAACTTTTACATTTAAAAAAGAAAGGTCAAATTGACGCCATTATCTTAGCTGACCCGGAAATGGATAAAAAACAAATTCTTAAAGCAAAAACTTTTTCAGATATTGAACAAATTGATTTTTTCTATAGCGCAGAACTCTTCCCTTCCACAGCCACCCACCCAATAGTGCATATGATGGCCGGTCAACCTGTTATTGAAGTACCCAAAACACCACTTGACGGTTGGGGTGCAATTTATAAAAGAATTTTTGATATCATCGTAGCTGTCATTTTGATCATTTTAAGCATGCCAATACAAATACTGGCTGCTTTGGCCATCTTCGTAGAAAGTCCAGGTAACGTATTCTTTCTCCATGAACGTGTTGGTAAAGGCGGTAAAATTTATAAACATCTAAAATTCAGAACCATGATAAAAAACGCCCATAAATACAGGTTTGATCCCGAATTTTTAGAAAAATACGGCAACGAAAGAGACGGTTCGCCTTTATTTAAACTAAAAAATGACCCGAGAATTCTTAAAACGGGCAAATTTATAAGAAAATTTTCAATTGATGAAATTCCGGAGTTTTACATGGTATTAATAGGAAAAATGAGTTTGGTCGGACCAAGGCCACATCTACCCAAAGAAGTTGAAAATTATAAGCCGTACCAAAAGCAAGTTTTGACAATAAAGCCGGGTATTACCGGATTAGCCCAGGTAAGCGGAAGAGCCGATTTGGACTTTGATGAAGAAGTCGCGCTTGATATGCACTATATTCAAAATTGGAATCCTTGGTTGGATTTTATCATTTTAGCCAAAACTCCAATTGCCGTTTTATTTAAAAAAGGCGCCTATTAAAAGGCTCTACACAATTTGAAGCTATTGTGATAAGTTGCTCAGAGAATATGAAAATAGCTTTAATTCATGATCACCTAACCCAAAATGGCGGGGCTGAAAAAGTGTTGGAAGCCTTACAAGATATATGGCCGGAAGCGCCTACTTTCACTTTATTATACGATAAAAAAATTATGTCCGATGTTTTTGGGCACCGTGACATACGCACCTCGTTTTTGCAAAATTTACCTTTTTCCTTACGCTTTCCCCGCTGGCTGTTGCCGCTTATGCCAGTAGCCACGGAACGCTATAATCTTAAAGATTTTGATGTTATCATCTCCAGTTCAAGCGCTTTTTCAAAGGGGGTTATTACCGGCAATGACAGTCTTCACATTTGTTATTGCCATACTCCGACACGATATTTATGGAGTGATACTCATGATTATATTGAAAATCTAAAAGCTCCTTCATGGGTAAAAAGCGGATTATCCCCGCTTCTTAGCTATTTACGCACTTGGGACAGGCTCGCCGCCGATCGCGTTGATCATTTTATAGCCAATTCAGAAACCGTGCGCCGAAGAATTAAAAAGTATTACCGCCAAGAAAGTACGGTTATTCATCCTCCGGTAGAAACAGAAAAATTTTACAT
>CAZMZN010000058.1:0-596 GCA_964570945.1 uncultured Gammaproteobacteria bacterium | reverse complement strand
GGACGCCTGGTTTCATATAAACGCTACGATTTGGTTATCAAAGCTTTTAATAAATTAGGCTTGCCCCTCAAAGTTTTCGGCTCGGGTCCAATGGAAAAAGACCTAAAACAAATGGCAAATAAAAATATTGAATTCCTGGGTCGCGTCTCTGATAATGAAAGGGCGCATTTATTTGCCAACGCCATCGCCTTTATACATTCTCAAGAAGAAGATTTTGGCATTACACCGGTAGAATCAATGGCTTCAGGACGGCCGGTAATAGCATACCGTAAAGGAGGCGCAGTTGAAACGGTTATAAATTATAAAACCGGCATTTTTTTCAATAAACAAACATGGGAAGATATCGCCGATACAATTTTAAATTTTGATCCTGACAAATTCAATCCTAAACAAATAAGAGAACATGCTCAAAACTTTTCCAGTCAAAAATTCAGGCATGAAATTTATAATTTCGTAACTAAACGCTGGAATGAACATAGGCAAAAAATATTAGGAATCATTTAACTACGGCTTATGAAAATCGCCGTTGACATTCGCCATTTAGCCACACCGCATCTAACCGGAATTGGACGCTATACTTTTGAGGTAATAAAAAA
>CAZMZN010000057.1:2251-3791 GCA_964570945.1 uncultured Gammaproteobacteria bacterium | reverse complement strand
ATTGTATGCTTGAAATACCATATGATAGACGATCACTCAGCCAACTTTCTTAAAGAAAAATACGCCGCCGGCAATAAAAAAATTTCAAAAAAAGCTAAAAAAATAGGCGTAAAATTATTAAGCTTCCTACTTCTTGTAACTGCCATGGGAGGCATGGTGTTTTCTTATAAAATCTCCCAAAGCGGACAAAATGAAAATACAAATTATGAATCTTTGTCTTTATTTTCTTCATTTCGCAATTTATCCGGCGCCAATGAAAAATCATTAACAGGTGAAAATGATGACAGAATTAATTTTCTACTTTTAGGAGTTGGCGGCGCCGGACACGCCGGCCCAGAACTGTCAGATACAATAATTTTTGCCAGCTACAAGCCATCAAACGGAAAAGTGGGTTTATTATCAATACCGAGAGATTTAACCGTGCCAATTCCAGATTACGGCTACAGAAAAATAAATCATATAAACGCCTATGGCGAATTACAAAAAGAAGGCTATGGACCGGAATTAGCATCAGAAATTATAGGGGGTTTATTGAATCAACCCATTCACTATTATATAAAAGTTGATTTTGCAGGCTTTGAACAATTGATAGATGCTATTGGCGGCGTAAGAATTTACGTGGATAATTCTTTTGTTGACAACACTTATCCTGACGGTGAAGATTCCGTTAAAACCATTTCATTTGAAAAAGGATGGCAAACAATGGATGGCGAAACAGCTCTTATGTATGCAAGATCTCGGCACGGCTCCAATGGCGAGGGTTCCGATTTTGCTCGCGCTCAAAGGCAGCAAAAAATAATTTTAGCTGTCAAAAATAAATTATTCTCAGCCTCAACCTTGCTTAATCCGACAAAATTAAATCGTTTAATAAATACATTCCAAGATAATGTTGATACAAACCTTACTTTCTGGGAAATAATGAAACTCGCCAAAGAAGCTGGCGGTATTGATTTTGATAATATCAATACCAAAGTATTGGAACCGGGAGAAAACGGCACTTTATACGCAACCACCATCAATGGCGCTTATGTTCTCTTACCAAAACGAGACGACTGGTCCCCGATCCAAGAAATAGCTGCAAATATACTTAACAATGAATCGCAAAATAGTATTGCGCAAAATGATGATAATAATAACGATGAACCCATAGATTCGGCCCGTATAGAAATCAAAAACGGCACATCGATAAGCGGCCTTGCTTTTCAAACCTCTCAATTATTAGCTAACTCCGATTTTACAGTTGTTAATATAGGTAATGCCGACTCACGCGATTATAAAAAAACAATTATTTACGATTTAACGGAAGGTGAAAAAGCTGAACAATTAAAGCAATTGCAAGACTTTTTAAAAGCTGATGTTGCCATGTCTCCGTCTGGCTGGATTTTTTCTGATACTGTTGTTCCTCGTGAATTAACAGTAGAAACATCATCTGAGAATGAAGAAAATATTGATTTTTTAATCATTTTGGGAGAAGATGCTGAAAATTTGGTTTTACGCTAATATGTCAAAAATATATAAAAAAAAAATCGCTATTGTTGGC
>CAZMZN010000057.1:0-2241 GCA_964570945.1 uncultured Gammaproteobacteria bacterium | reverse complement strand
TAAACTTGTAGAAGAGCAAAAATCCTTAGTATCCAATATAGCCGGTACAACTCGTGATATTCATGAAGCTGATTGCATATGGCGAGGTCAAGTTATTACCTTGATTGATACCGGAGGCTTAGATTATAAACAGAATAATGAAATAAACGCATCTATAGGAAAAATCGCGAGAAAAGCCATTAAATCCTCTGATTTAATTTTATTTGTTACTGATGCAAAAGTTGGCCCTCAACCAGAAGACATAACTCTAGCTCTCGAAATGTTAGAATCCGGAAAACCAATTTTATTAGTAGCCAATAAAGCTGACAATCAAAAAATAGCCGCCGGTTTACAATCCAAAGAGTGGCATAATTTTGTATTGCAAAATGCCATTCCCGTTTCTGCCGGCAGAGGTATTGGCACAGGAGATCTATTAGATGCTATCTACGCAAAATTGCAAGAAAACGATATTGAACCAGTTAATATAGCTGATGTTACCGCGATCAAAGTATCAGTGATTGGTAAACCGAATGTAGGAAAATCATCATTATTAAACGCCGCCATTGGACATAACAGATTTATCGCTTCTGAAATGGAGCACACTACGCGCGGCCCTAATGATACTTTTCTTACCGTAGATGGGCGTGATTATATTTTGATAGATACCGCTGGAATAAGAAAAATGTCATCAATACGCAATTCTGGATCTAAATTAGAAATGACGGGAGTAGAAAGTTCAATAAGGGCAATGAAAAAATCGCAAGTGGTTTTATTCGTTCTAGATATAAGTAAAAAAATTACCGCCCAAGACAAACATTTAGCCGGTTTGGTAGCCGATTCCGGCGCCAGCACCATTATTATCGCTAATAAATGGGATAAAATTCCAGATAAAGATCCTAGCACCATAAACCAATACGAAGAATATATAAGGGCACATTTGCCAATGTTATCTTACGCGCCGATCGTCTTTACATCTGCCGCCACCGGAAAAAGAGTACAGTATTTATTTGATGTGATTGATAAAGTTTTTCAAAATCGTTTCAAGCAATTACACGGCCAAGAAACGCACGCTTTTATCAGTAAAGCGATTGCTCGGCACAAACCTAGCCGCGGTAAAGGAGTGGCTCATCCACAAATTAAATCTTTTGTGCAAACTAAAATCAATCCACCTTCATTTACTTTGACAATAAAACAAACTCGCGCCGACGCCCTCAATAAATCCTATGTAAAATTTTTAGAAAATTTATTGCGCGAACAATATGATTTTGCTGGTACTCCCATAAATATCATTGTCCGCGGACGAAAGAAATCACACACCACATAAACATGATTGACAAAAAAATAGCAATAATAGGATTAGGCAATCCGGGCCTAAAATATCGTAAAACCAGGCACAATGTCGGCTTTATGGCCGCCGACCAATTGGCGAAATTTTGGAATTTAAAATTCAAAAAACAAAGAAATCTAAAAGCAGATGTCGCGGAATTCAATCTTGCCGATAAAAAAATTATTCTGGTTAAACCTAACACTTATATGAATAATTCAGGTGAAAGCTTAGCGTTAATTAAGAATCAATATAAACCCAATTCATTAATTGTTATTTCTGATGACGCCAGTATGGAACTTGGTAAAATTCGCCGACGAGAAAAAGGTTCTTCCGGAGGTCATAACGGCATAAAATCAATTATTAAATTTTGGGGATCAGAACAATTCTACAGGTATAAAATAGGCGTAGGACAACCTCCCGATAATATCCCTTTAGAAGCTTGGGTGTTATCAAAATTTAAAAAAGATGAGTTGAAAACAATACAAGCAGCAATTCACAAAACCATTCAGAAAATCATTACAGATATCCAATAACAAAAAAGAATCTGGATCACCAGATTCTTTTTTGGTAGCTGGGGTGGGGATCGAACCCACGACCTCGGGCTTATGAGTCCCACGCTCTAACCAGCTGAGCTACCCAGCCGTGTTATGGTGGCCAGAGTGGGAATCGAACCCACACGGTATTGCTACCACGGGATTTTGAGTCCCGCGCGTCTACCAGTTCCGCCATCTGGCCATTTTTACACTTTCAGCGACAAAAGAATATCAAATACAGCTAAATTCGTCAATTACCAAAAATATCCAAAAATTAAAGGGAAAGTTCTAAGCCAAGGTTGTCCAGCAGTAAATTGTAAATAAAAATCGTCACTACAAATACAAAAATCATTAAAATAAAACGATGTTTATTTTTATGTTTTTGATGAAAAGTTCTTTGTG
>CAZMZN010000056.1:0-3793 GCA_964570945.1 uncultured Gammaproteobacteria bacterium | reverse complement strand
TACAAAGGAACCTCTCCCTGTTGACAGGGTTAAAGCTCGGCGCTCCAACAACGCCAACTTTTCCGGACCGTAATGTCCGGCCATTGCACCCTCGTAGTGATCGAGGGCAAAAACAAGAATACTCGCCATCTATTCCCCCGTGCCAGCTAATTTAGCCGAAAAAGGTTGATTTTTTGCCACCGCCCCACACGGCAACAAAAAACAGCCTCTTTTTTGATGAGGCTGTTTCCAAATAAACTTACACGACAAACTTTATCCGGAAACAGCCCAATCAATAATAAAGAAACTTGGCAAAATAAAAAACACAGCCTTGCTAATCAAAATTGCCAAATTATGCAATAAAACTGTGCTTTTCATATATTTACAATTTAAATAACGAGTAAAAACTTGTCAACTACTCTTCAAATACCAACTGATGACGACGGCGTAATCTTTCCGCTTGAATTAAAATATAACCAATACCAACAACAATTCCCAATACAAAACCCGCAAAAGCATTAGCAAAAATATTAGGACGAACAGGCCACTTGGAATCCAATGGCGCATCTACCAGTTGCACCGTGATATTACTTCCCGACGTATATGTCCACCCCTCTTCAATCAATACAGAGGCCACCGCCATAACCAAATTACGCGCCTGCTCAACATTGGTATGGTAAGCTTTTACAGTTAATAATCCGGAACCGCGTGATACTGCAGTGCTAATTGTTCGATTCCATTTCTTGCGCCTTTTATTTTCATCTCCGTCAAAATAACTTTCATCAATATCATAACCGGAATCCATAACCTTATCATAAAAACTGGTTGTATACACAATATCTGATAAATCATCGGCAATTCTTTCAACAGACAAGCTGGCCGTATAAGCATCAACCGCGCCCAATTCTTGGGTGATTAAAATACGGACAGTGGAACTGTATTCTAAAGGACGTAAAAATGACAAAACAACACCCAAAAATAAACCTATAGCCGCCGCCAATAAAATGAACGGCCAAGAACTTAATACGGGTGTAATTTTTGTATATTGAGACATACTAATAATTGATATCATTATAATCGGCTAATTCCACTTCAATGGTTTGCAAACCATCATCATTTAAAACCTCAACCAAAACCGTATCACCGGGAGAGTATAAAGAAAGCAAATCGGCCAAAGTGGTATTACCAGCGATCTCATCACGATTAATGCTTAAAATCAAATCATTTTCTTTTATTCCCGCTTTTTCAGCCGGAGATCCTTTAGCGACCGCCGGCCGGCCGGAAGAAGGCGTATAAACCAATGCTCCTCTTTTATAACCGCCATAGAGCAATTCCTTGTTTAAAGAGTATACGGTATCAACATCAAGAACATAAACACCCAAAGCGGCGCGCGTATGCCCTTCTCCTTGAATAACATCTTTTATGAAAGCCAAGACTTGATGTATTGGCAA
Organism: uncultured Gammaproteobacteria bacterium; assembly: GCA_964570945.1. Lineage (GTDB taxonomy): Bacteria > Patescibacteriota > Patescibacteriia > UBA9934 > UBA9934 > UM-FILTER-41-21. The sequence continues at coordinate 2,363 of CAZMZN010000056.1, read as the reverse complement.
AGCTTGACCATCTTGCAGGTAAAAACCCATTAAAGCACCCGAACCATTAAGTAAAGGCACGCCTTTTAAATTTGGTTTATCATCAAAACGCCAAACATAATCCCAATCCTCCGCGCGATTAACAATATCGCCAACTTTTTCATAATTATCTACCAATGACAAAGGATAAATTTCATTTTTATCGGTGGCGGCAAAGAAAATCGAGCCAGCAACCACATTAGCCGAATTACCAAAATCAACCGCATTTAAATTTTGTCCGTCAATTTTTATCATTGCCAAGTTATAATCGCCATTCATTATCACTTTTTGCAATTCATAATCATTGCCATTAATCCAAATCAAATAATTATCCGAGTTATCGTAAATATCTCTTGGCATTGCGTCAGCGGCAAAAACCAACCACCCATCAATTGTAATCGCAACTCCCGTAGCCATGATTTTATCATCAACCAACCAATTATCGGGCTGATAATTATAATTTGTTTTTTTGCGCAAATATGCAAGTGAATTAGCGGCCGTATCCGCGATGGTTCGCAAAGATTCTTCGTATGTTCCCGCAATCGGTTCTGAATTTTCAATCAATAATGAAGAAAATTCGGATTGTGATTGCAAATCATCATGATAATCATTTAACCAATTTTGCGTGCTGATGGTGGTTACTATGGAAACACAAATCCCGACAATAACCGTTGCCAATAATCCCAATCCAAGATAACTAAATTCTTTTTTTATCATACCCAACGAGCAGTGCTAAAAATTATTATCAATAAAATACTGCCAATAACTAAATACCTTTTTAAAACAACCTTTGTCAATTTTCGTAAAATCCGCGCCCTGGATAACCCCAAAAACATATACAATAAAATACTAATTACAGCGGCATTTGCCATAAAACTGACCGGCAACATCGCCAAAGCAATATAAATCTGCGTAATCACCAACGCGCCAATAGTGGCAAATTTCCAACCGGCCGATAAAGTTATTTTACTAACCCAATAAACAGAAGTAGTTAAAAGAAACGCTATTAAAAACATTATTATTGCCGGCAGCCAAATCGGTAACTGCAAAAACAACGTTGAAGCATATGAAGCGGCTGAAAATAAAAATCCGCTGATAATAACAATAACCAAGGTTAAATATTCCAATGCATACGCTTGATACATTGCCGGCAAATGATAAAAAGTGAATAAGTTTTCAGCATAAAACCACAATCCGGTCGCAACAACAAACATTAAAAATAATTCAGCATTTACACTTTCCAGAAACAAAAAATAAAAAACCGAAGATAAAATAAAGAAAAGCGGCACGCCAAAAAATACCCAAAATGAACCTCTTTTTATTTCCCACAGCAGCAACCTGGCAAATAAAAGAGGTATTGCGACCAATAACATAAATAAACCGACAAAAAGATGTGACGGATAAAAAATCAATAATATATAGCCAGCAACAGCTGTAAGCGTTATTGCAAATGGTGTTAATCTATGAAGTAAAATCACATTTTAAGCCAATTATATTGAGCGCTTAATTTATCAATTTCCGAAAAAATATCAAGACTATCAGCGCGGGCAAATAATAATACCAACCGCAAATGCAATTCTTTGTACTCTGCCGGCACCCTTTCCAACAATAAAGCTGAATAAGCAGTTTTAGCATCACCCGTTTCTTTATAGTCTTGTAAAATAACTTTTATATCGCTCTGGTAATCATCAATTTGCGGCGCGGAAACAGATAAAACTTCCGTATTACTTAACTGATCATGTTCTTGATACCAAGCAATACCAACAAACATCGCAAATACCACCAAGCCTATTAAAATAAACGGAAGCAATGTTTTATGCTGTGAATCAATCATATTTTATTACGAAACGCTAACCAATGTTTTATAAATAGAATTAACAGTACTGTTGTCGGGATAGCAAGCAAACCACCGGCAATACCCAATAATTTATAACCCACCATAATCGCTACAATACTGATAATAGGATTTAAACCCGCAACCTTTTGCATCACTTTTGGCGTCAAAAAATCAGCTTCAAATTGTTGAATTAAAAAGTAAGCCAAAATTACCAGCGCCGCTAACGCCGGTGAAATTGAAAAAGCTAACAGTACCGCCGGCAGCGCCGCCAAATTAGGCCCTAAATAAGGTACAATTTCTAAAATTCCCCCCAATACCCCCAACAAAAGCGCAAACGGCACTCCCAATATCAACAAGGCCAAGTAGTCCAAAAGACCGATTATAATCATAATCAACAATTGCCCTCGCAGCCAATATCCGACTTTTATTTTTGCCTCTTGCAGAAAGTTTAAAATAAATTTTTGATATTTGCGCGGAGTAAATAATTTTACCCCCTGCAATATAGATT
>CAZMZN010000055.1:0-3891 GCA_964570945.1 uncultured Gammaproteobacteria bacterium | reverse complement strand
GATATGACTATTACTCAGCAAGAAACCGTTCAAGAATTAATAGAGACAGATCCGCATTTAAGTAAAAAAGAAATTTTTTATAAAGCTATGCGTATCGGTAGACACCATATCGCATCAGTAGTAAATACATTGGTTTTGGCTTATGTGGGTGCGGCATTGCCTTTATTTTTAGTATTCATGCTCAATCAAGATATAACTGCATTCAGATTTTTAAATGAAGAATTTGTTGCTGAAGAAATTGTCTGCACTTTGGCGGGAACGGCAGCTTTAATCTTAGTTGTACCCGTATCAACATGATTTGCACTTTTTAGCAGAAAAAGATAATCTTTATTCGTTATGAAGCAATCCCAATTATTTACCAAAATTTTCAAAGAAGCGCCTGCTGATGCAGAAGCTATTAATGCCAAATTATTATTAAGAGCAGGATATATTGACCAGTTAACTGCGGGTGTCTATACATATCTTCCGCTAGGTTTGCGTGTTTTGCGAAAAATTCAAAATATTATTCGCGAAGAAATGAATGCTATCGGCGGACAGGAGGTTTTAATGCCAGCATTAACTCCTAAAAAAGTTTGGCAAGATACCGGCCGTTGGGATGAAATAGATGTTTTGTTCAGGTTGAAAGGTGCTGGCGGCAAAGAATATGCTTTGGCGGCAACAGCTGAAGATGTGGTGACGCCATTGGTAAAAAAGTTTGCCTCCTCGTATAAAGATTTCCCCATTTTTGTTTATCAGATCAGTGATAAATTTCGAAACGAACCGCGTGCCAAAGCAGGAATTTTACGAGGCAGGGAATTTAACATGAAAGATTTGTACAGCTTTCATTTGTCGGAAGAGGATTTTGTAAATTTCTATGAAAAAATCAAAGAAGCATATTTAAGAATTTATAACCGTTGCGGTTTAGAGGTAATGATCGCAAAAGCATCAGGCGGCGATTTTACAAAGAGGTTTAGTCATGAATTTCAAGTGGTAACACCTGCTGGCGAAGATGAAATATATATTGATAAATCTGCTGGGGAGATTTTAAATAAAGAAATAGTACCAGAAAATGAATGGGGTAATTTAGATAAATATGAAATCAAGAAAACAATAGAAGTGGGAAATATTTTTCCCTTGGAATCCAAATTCACTGACGCTATTGGTTATACGGCAATAGGGCAAGATAACCAACCTTGCAAAGTGATTATGGGCAGTTATGGAATAGGACCAAGTCGCGTAATGGGAGCGATCGTGGAAGTGCATCATGATGACAAGGGGATTGTTTGGCCAAAAAGCGTTGCTCCATACCAAGTGCATCTGTTGTCTTTAAACGGAAAAGGAGAAGAGATGAAATCTGTTTTTCATTTTGCGGAAAGTATTTATCAAGATTTAAAAAATGCGGGAATTGAAGTTTTATGGGATGATAGAGAAGATGTTTCTGCTGGTATGAAATTTGCTGAAGCGGATTTATTGGGGTTGCCATTGCGTCTCGTAATATCTGCAAAAACTATTGAAAAACAGGCAGTAGAATGGAAGGAAAGAAATAAAAACGATGTTTATTTTGTTTCCAGTGATAAATTAATAGATAGGGTGAAGGACTGGTTGGACGCTTGACATTTTTATAAAAATATAGTAATTTTTTTGCACATTTAACCCCCCTTGGATGAAGGCGTCTGCGTCTCCTGGCGGGGTGATCTCCCTCCGCTAAAAGGCGTCTCGTCTAAGCGGGGGTTCTTTTTTATGGTGAATACGGATATAATTTGCATTTTTTACATGTTTATGTTAATTTATTAGCCTTCCCGTCATCGAGTCGTTTCAATGCTTGCTCCATGTTGATTCCCCCCAAAAAAAATATGAAACGATTCGATGGCGGGTTTTTTATAATAAAAAACCGCTCATCTTTAATGAGCGGTTTTATTTTTTATAAAATATGTTTTATTGCTTCTTTGAGTCTTTTTCCAGCTTTAAATTTTGGCACTCTGACAGCGGGTACATCAATGATTTTATCCGGATGGCGCGGATGAACGCCTTTGCGGGCATGTCTAATACGCGTAGAAAAAGATCCAAAACCCGAGATAGTTATTTCCTCATCTTTTTGTAATGATTCTATAATAATATTTTGCAAGGCTGTGAGAAAGTCTTCTGCTTCTTTTTTTGTTTTACCGGTTTTTTCGGCGATCTTTAAAGCTAATAGGGATTTGTTCATAATAAGTCGGCAAATTAATTTAGCGGGCAAACTCAGTAACTCTGGTTTCTCTTATAACTGTTACTTTAACTTCACCCGGGTAAGTTAGTTCTTGTTCTATTTTGGCGGCGATTTCTTTTGCTAACTTATGAGCTTCGTAATCATCAATTTCATCCGCCTTAACAAAAACGCGTACTTCACGTCCTGCCTGAATCGCATATGCTTTTTCTACACCTTCAAAGGAAGTGGCTGTATTTTCAAGATTTTGTAACCGTTGAATATATTCTTCAATCGAGCTTCGTCGTGCTCCTGGGCGGGCGCCGCTTATAGCGTCGGCCGCTTTGACAATCACACCGGATAAAGTTTTGGGCTTATCTTCATGGTGTGCTATTGATTGGTAACATAATTCTTCATCAAAGCCGAACTTTTTTAAAATATTATAACCAATTTCGGGATGAGCGCCTTGCATGTCGTGATCAACGGCTTTACCGATATCGTGAAATAAGCCGCCTTTTTTGCAAGCAAACGCATCGGCTCCTAATTCTTCCGCTAATAAGCCGGCGATACGCGCTACTTCAATAGAGTGTTGAAGGACATTTTGCCCATAACTGGTGCGAAATTTCAAACGTCCAAGTATTGATATCAATTTTGGGTCGATTGAAGAAACGGGAATTCCAAGTTCGTACAATGCATCTTCTCCCGCTTTTTTCATTTCTTTTGCCAATTCTTTTTTCGCTTGGTTGACAGCATCTTCTATTCGGGCCGGTTGAATGCGACCGTCTTTAATGAGCATTTCTAAAGCCCTTTTTGCCACTTGCCGTCTAACCGGGGAGAATCCGCTAATTGTTATCATTTCAGGTGTGTCGTCAATAATCAATTCACAGCCGGTTAATCTTTCTAATGTTTTAATATTGCGTCCTTCTTTACCAATAATCCTGCCTTTCATTTCATCGTTGGGCAATTCCACTATGGTGGTGGTAGCGTCAACAACTTGGCTGGAAGCGAAACGTGCAATTGCTAAGGAAATAATTTTTTGGGCTTTTTTTTCTAATTCTTCTTCGCCGTTTTGTTCTAATTTATGGATTCTGTGAAGTAGATTCTCTTTTTCATCTTCTTCTACAGTTTTAAACAAAATTTCTTTTGCGTCCTCTGCAGACAGTCCGGCGATTTTTTGTAATTTTTCTTTTTGTTCATTATGTAGTTTAGCTATTTCTGTTTTTTGTTTTTCAAGTGCTTGCTTTTCGCTTTCTAATTTATTTTTTGTGTCTTCAAGTTCCAGTAATTTTTGATCAAATTTATTTTCTCTAGCTTCTAATCGTTGTTGGGTGGCTCGTATTTCGCGCCGCATTTCTTCGGTTTCTTTTTTGCTTTCCTCTAAAGTCTTTAAAGCTTTTTCTTTAGCTTTTATTAGAATTTCTTGTTCTTTTTCTTTGGCATCTTTTAAAATTTTTTCAGCGCGCGCTTCAGCGGATTCAATTTTGTCTTTAATTATTATCTTGCGGAGTATAATTCCCAAAATAATACCTATAAAAAGACCTCCAAAACCCGCGAGCACAATAATAAAATGTGGATTCATATGGTTTTTGGAGTTCAAAACGAAAACAGGCGGTTTTAACCGATTTTTTTGCTATATTCGTATCATTATTTGCTGTTTTTTTCTTAAAAACGGCATGATTTTTTTGCGAATATTGTGATTTTTTACGATTGCGCCTGTTATCATCCTGAAC
>CAZMZN010000054.1:0-3950 GCA_964570945.1 uncultured Gammaproteobacteria bacterium | reverse complement strand
GTTTTAATGATAAGATGGTATTATTGAAACCTTTTCATTACGATGGCGATGAAAGGGCGTTGGTGATTAAGAATTTGTATAAAATCAGTTCTATGATCGATGGCGGTACCGACGACAGCGCAGCTATGGAATATGTATTTCAATCGTTAAGTGATAATGATATTATAAGAATGAAGGCCGGCAATATATTGGATTTATATATAGAATTGACAGATGGAGCAACAAGCGATCCGCAAATATCTAAAAATTTAATACAAGAATTGATTGAAAAAGGGGTTATAATGAGGTCTTTATTTTTAGGCGACGAAAATCATCAAGAGATGAATTCTATTTTTAATCAAGTTTGGAATTTTGGCGAAGAGCAATTGGGCGCCAGTGTTAATGGGAATCTTGAAAATGTTGCCACAGCGTTAAAAACAATCTTAAAAGAATATCTAAGTATATAGCATTATGATAGAAAAAAAATATCAATATAGAGCGGCAAACATTGAAGTTCAAGAAAGAAAACGGCGCGAGTTAAAAGCTGAACAAAAAGCATTATCCGGCACTGAATATGAACAAGAAATAGCGGCTGATATTGATGAATTAACAAATGATATTAAGGAAGTGTTAGAACAAGATCCGCGTTTAAAAACCATAATTTCTAGACAGTGGCGATTAGTAAGAAGGGCATTGGTCAAATTTAATGAAATAAAAAAAGAACGAAGTGCTTTACTTTCAGAAAAGGATGGATTATTAAAAAGGTTGGAAAATTTTCGACGAGCAAATAAACCCGTGATGGCGCAAATTAGGCGGCTGAAACAAATAAATAAATTTATAAAAGAAAATTATGATGCGGAAACAGAGCTGTTAGAATCATCTCCGGAAGCTTTTTATGCTTTGCATTTATTAGAGTTAAAGCGATATAAGGAACAATTGATTGAGGGTGGCATTGTAGAAACACCCTATGTTCAAGATAAAATGGAAGATGTTATTTCGCATTTGCGTCTTGGGAAGCCTGTTATGATTTATGGTCATCTTGGTTCTGGAAAAAGTGAATTGGCAATGCATACAGCTGCCAAGTATTCCGAGAAACCGGCATTAATCGTATCGGGATCGAAACACATGGATATCAGCGAATTGTATGGACATCAGGTTTTGTCAGTTAATGAAATTGACAATGAAAAGATGCGATCGTTTATAAAACGAGTTGAGCGGGAATTTGAAGAATGGTGCAAGCACAATCCTACCGCCTCTGAAGAAGATATAAATAGAGCTCATGATAGAATTTTGCAAATTTATCAAACCGGTTTGCAGGGCGGAACCTTTTCTGAATATTTCTTGGGTCCCATTTATCGAGCTATGCAAGAAGGGAGGGTTGTGATTATAGATGAGGTTAATGCCATACCGCATGAAGTGCTTATCAGTTTAAACCACATTTTAACAAGAAAGGCGGGTGATATTATAAATGTTCAGCAAAATTCTGGAACCGAGATAAGAATTAAAGAGGGTTTCGGTATTATAATGACCGGAAATTTAAATCAAGGAGAGGACATGAGATATGTGGACAGGCAAGAACTTGATCCCGCTTTTCTGTCCAGATTGCATAAAATTGAATATGATTACTTGCCTCAATTAACAGAGGGGTCTTTAGAGCAAGCTGCGGGGGCAGAAAATGAATTATTCCAATTAATTTTGGCAAAAGTGATGGATAGGCATGGCAATATAGATTTGCCGCACGGTGCGGTGAGAAAATTATGGAATTTAGCAAAGGCTGCTCGTGTTATACAAGATGTTTTTGCCGGTAAGGCAATTAACCAAGCATTTTATTATCAAGTAGCCGGTGGACATCCGACAAAATATTATTTGCAAGAATCAGTTTTGTCTATCAGGGGTATAAATAGCATTTTGGACGCTTGGATCTCCAATGGCTTTACTTATGAATTAGATTATTATCTGTGGCACGAATTTGTTAATCAAAGCACTGTGATTTCTGATAAAGTATTTTTGTACCAATTATTGCAAGACAGATTTGATTTTTTTCAATCCGCCAATTGGCCGCATCCCGAATACGATCAATTGGATAGCATGACGCAGTTTGATATCACCGCTCCTCACAATGAAGAAGAAGATTTGGTATTTATGACCGCGCGGCAGACTGTTGAATATGCATATGGAGAACCGCCGGAAGTTGATGACGAATATTATTTGGCGAGTGAAGAGGATGAAGATTCTAGTCATGAAGAATTGGCTGAAGTATTGGAAGTACAAAAAGAATTGATAAATAAAGCTGAAGAGTTGAAAATTAACTATGATCGCTTAAACGATGTTCTGGATGAATTATGTCAAATGCGATAATTAAAATTAAAAAATCAAGCGGAGAAATCGTAAATTTTGATATTCATAAAGTAGAACGCAGTATCCGTCGAGCAGGTATCACGGGTTCACAAGTAAAATTTATATCCAAACAAGTGGCCAATCAGGTGCGTGAAGGTATGACAACGAAGGAAATTTACCGAATCGTTAAGAATGAGTTGAAGAAAGTAAATGTTGGCTCTGTTTATCGTTATGATTTAAAAAATGCTTTATTGCGATTGGGGCCGGCGGGATATAAATTTGAAAAATATGTTGCTTCCATTTTAAAAGCATATAGGTACGATGCTTATAATCCGGAATATGATTTGCAAGGCGCTTGTGTGGGGCACGAAGTTGATGTGATTGCTGAACGAGACGGTCGTAGGATATTTATAGAAGCTAAATTTCGCAATGATTTTTTTGATTTTGTAAATTTGAAAGACACTATGGCGACCTGGACCAGATTTTTAGATTTGGTGGACGGAGCTTCGTTGGGTAAGTGTGAACATTTTGATGAGTGTTGGATTATAACAAACGCCAGATTTTCCGATCGGGCGGAAAAATTGGGTGTCTGCAAAGGGATTCATTTAGTTGGCTGGAATTTTCCAAAGGAAGCTTCATTTGGTCATATGGTGGATAACGCCTTACTTTATCCTTTGACTATTATTAATGATTTAACTGATAATGAATTGGATATTTTAGCAAGTAAAGATATCATGTTATGCAAAGAAGTGTTAGAATATGAAGCGGTAGATTTGGCGGAGATATTAGGTGCGGATCTGCAAAGAGCTGAATGGTTAATTGAAACAGCTAAAAAAATAACAACAAAAACTCCGGCTTGACCGGAGTTTTGTAATTTTATAACAAACCAATTTATTTATTGGTTAATTTTTTTAAATCAAATTTTTTACCTTCTTTAAGCCATTTTGCCAAAGTTCGCAAACCGCGAGCGCTTATAAGGATCGTTTCAGTTCGTCCCGTGGCTGGATTTAATAATTTCTTTTTTTGCAAATTTGGCAATTGTCTGCGCTTAGTTTTGTTGTTAGCGTGACTGACATTATTTCCTGTTAGGGGTTTTTTGCCTGTCACTTGGCACTTCTTGGACATAAGGGTGTTTATTTACGGGCTGTATTCTACATAGTTTTATAGAATCGGTCAAGTATTTGTATGGATTTTAAAAACGGTATTATCTTGATATAGTTTTATTATGGAAGCATTTAAAAAAACAGAATGGGGATATTTAGGGCATATTTCGGAGAGAGATTTGATAGGAGAATTTCGAGGAAAGCTTGGTTATGAAGATGCGTTGCGTAAAATTGCCAGTGAGAGAGGAGGTGTGCCATATGCGAAAATGATAGAGGTGATCCGCAGATATTATCTCGACGATCCCACGAATCCCAAAAAAACCTTTTTTTAATGAGTTGCGTTTGGCGGTGGCGGAACGGCTGGATTTAGAAGTTGATGAAGATTTAGATAAATTAAAAGCTTATTCCGCCGTAAATACGCCCTTAGATATTTTTTATGGAATTGATGCATGGCTGTAATATGATACATCTGATGGAGAAAAAATTTTCGTTACAATTGATATTACAAAAAATCCCAATAAAGATATATAT
>CAZMZN010000053.1:0-3973 GCA_964570945.1 uncultured Gammaproteobacteria bacterium | reverse complement strand
TTTTCGAGAGCGGCCCGTTCAACCACTCCGGCACCTCTCCATCATCACCGCCGAGAGTGTATCATCATCAAAAAAATTTGCCAATAAAAAAACGCCCATACACGGGCGTTTTTATATGTTTTCTAATTTATTTATGCGCTTCAAACATTGCTTTTAACTGATCAGGACCTTGCAATCCAACCACTTTTTCAACGATTTGGCCGTCACGGAACATATACATAGTTGGGATACTCATAATACCAAATTCTCCGGCTAAAGCCCTTTCCTCGTCAACATTTACTTTAGCAATACCAACGCTATCACCCAATTCTTGAGCCAAACCATCAAGAACTGGCGCCATCATTTTACATGGCATACACCAATCAGCATAAAAATCTACCAAAACAGGTTTTTCTTTTGATAATTCTAAAACTTCTTTTTCAAATTCAGATGTTGTGATGTGTTTTACCATAATTAATTAATTATTTCTTTGATTAATTTTTTACAAGTATTTTTTTGTTCATCTTTGCGGCAACTATTGATACAGCCTAGCAATTGCTCAGAGATATAATGCGAAGCAAAAGAATGCATTGCTGATTTTACCGCTTTGACCTGCACAATAACTTCAAAACAATCTTTCTCATTTTCAATCATTTTTTTAATGCCTTCCAACTGGCCGATAATATTGTTAATTCTTTGGATGTCGCTTTTCATAGCGGAATAAATATAACAAACACCCCCTAGGGGTGTCAAGAAGGGATTTGTATGCTATATTTAAAATAGGAGGTGGGCCATGTTCCCGTACAAAAACCCATGGTTTTTGGCGGTGGGATATTGTGCCCACTGCCAGGAGCTTTTTTGTGATTCGGCATCCAATCCGGCGGATGCCAGGCACTTTTTAATGCTTGCCCACGGGGCAAAACGGCGGCACTGCCATTGGCAAGCGATCAGCGTTTTGCCAATGTCAACCGTACCAGCTCTTTATATTCACGCTGGCTTGTTAACAACATCATGCCGACGATGATCTGCGCGTTTTTTCAAACGCGCTTTTTATCAATCTTGTATTTTTTTTAACTTGTTGGCAATATCATTAATACAACCCCCAAACAAGGAGGCAACATGGGGGCACACCTAATTTGGTACCGTGCAAGCGGTACCTGCACCCGCTGTGGCGGGGATGCGCAGGATGTCGCATCCACTCCGCAAGATGCAGAATTTTTTCTTCGCCTCGGCCACGCCGAGGTGAAGAGGTGTGGCTTTGACGGTGAAATCACCGTCAAAACCATACCTGGCGACGCCAATGGTCCTTACACGCGTCGCCAACTAGAAGAAGCGACGCGCCGGCAACCGCGACGCTTCAGTGTTATCAGCGGCCGCCGCGGTCGCTACTGATAAATCTTCAGCCGCTTTTAAGCGGCTTTTTTAATGGAAAAAATCAGCAACTCTGCTATAATTTATCTATAAAAAAGTATATGCAAAAAATAAGAAAAGTTATTATTCCGGTAGCCGGATATGGCACTCGCTTCTTGCCGGTTACCAAAGCGATGCCAAAAGAAATGATGCCGATAATAGATAAACCGGTCATTCAATATGTCGTTGAAGAAGCTGTTGAAAGCGGTATTACTGACATAATTTTAGTTACGGGGGCCGCAAAAAGAGCGGTGGAAGATCATTTTGACTACAACTATGAATTACAATCATGGCTTAAAAAGCAAGGCAAAGATGAATTGCGTGAAAAAATAAAAAAAATAGCCGATATGGCAAATTTTACTTATATCAGACAAAAAGGACCTTATGGCAACGGAACGCCTGTCCTTAATGCCGCACATGTTATAGGAGACGAACCTTTTGCCGTAGTGTGGGGTGATGAATTTTTTACGGGCGGCAAAAAACCGCGCCTTAAACAACTCATAGAGACTTACGAAAAACATCAGGGTGTTATTTTAACTGGTATGAAAGTTGATAAAGAAGGAACAAACAGATTTGGCATTGTTGAACCTGACGAAAAATTAAGCAAAGACATTTGGCGCGTGAAAAGCATTACTGAAAAACCCGGTCCAAAAGCGGCTAAATCCAATATCGCCGCAGTTGGCGGATATATCCTTCCTCCTGAAATATTTACCGCCTTGCGCAAAACTAAGCGAGGCAAAGGAGGCGAAATTTGGCTGGTAGACGCCATTTCAAAACTAAACCAACCGATGTATGTCAAAATTGTAGATGGAACATACAGAGATACAGGAACAAAAGAAGCGTGGTTAAAAACAAATATTGCCCTTGCCTTGGAAAATAAGTCAACAAAACGAGAAATGAAAAAATTTATAAAATCACTGCTTTAATATGCGCAAAATAAGTTTAGTTTTACTTTTCACATTACTTATCACTACCGGTGCCGGCTGTCTTGGAGGTAATAAAAGCAAAACAATGGCCGAAAAACCCACGATTGAAATTTGGCGTGTGTTTGATGATGACGACACTTTTCAACAAATAATTGACGACTATCGCGCCATTCACCCAAATGTGAGTATCAAATATCGCCGCTTACGCTATGATGAATATCAAGATGAACTAATAAGAGCCATGGCCGAAGGACGAGGTCCTGATATTTTTAGCGTCCACAATACATGGCTGCCCGCCTATCAAGATTTAATAGAACCAATACCTGAATCTACCACTGTTAGCTATTACGAAACCCAGGGCACATTAAGAAAAGAAACAGTGGTCGTTGAAAAAACAGAAAAATCTATTACTATCCCAAAACTAAAATCAACTTTTGTTGACCAAGTCGCCGAAGATGTTGTTTTAAGCAAAGAAACAAAATCCGGAACAGAATCTAAAATTTACGGACTACCCCTTGCCATGGATAGCTTGGCGCTTTTCTACAACAAAGATTTATTAAACGCCGCCGGCATACCTACACCACCCGAAACTTGGAAAGAATTTCAAGAAGATGTAATCAAACTCACCACTTATAATAATGACGGCGAAATCACCCAATCCGGCGCCGCACTGGGAACTCCAAATATAGACAGGGCAACCGATATAGTCTCTGTTCTTATGATGCAAAACGGAACCGAAATGACCGATAGCCGTGGCCGCATCGCTTTTGCTGCCATACCAGACGACGCACCAAGCGGAATTTATCCAAGTTATGACGCTGTTTCTTTTTATACAGACTTTGCCAATCCTACAAAAGAAGTTTATACCTGGAATGACGATCTGGGAAATTCATTTGATGCTTTTGTTAACGGAAAAACCGCCTTTTACTTAGGGTATAGTTATAATATTTCCAAAATCAGAACAACGGCGCCTAAATTAAATTTTGGTGTAGCCAAATTGCCGCAAATTGAAGGCGGAAAACAAATAAATTTTGCCAATTATTGGGTTGAAGTTGTATCAAAACAAACAGATATATCTGATTGGGCTTGGAATTTTTTGCAATTCGCCGCCAGTGAAGATGAAGTTAGCTCATATCTTAAAGAAGCCCAAAAACCAACCGCTCTGCGCAATCTTATAAGCGAACAGATAGATGATGAATTCCTGGGACCGTTTGCAGAACAAACCCTCACCGCTCGCAGTTGGTATCACGGTTACGATGCTGAAGCTGTGGAGGATATTTTTACAGATATGATTGAACAAGTGCTGTCAGGCGGTTATGAACCCCAAGATATTATGGAAAATGCAGCCAGACGAGTAGCTGATACATATAAAAATTAACAAACATTTATGAAAAACAAATTAATGAAAAAATCAGAAGAAAACGCAGCCTTGGAAAAAAAATATCTGCAACCGGACATGATAAACACTCCGGCTGCAAAGGAATTTTTTCGCAAGCGCGGCGTTATCTTTATTTTGACAGCTGTTGTGATTGATCTGATCAATCGTTCGCTATTTGCCCTAAGTTTTGTATCTTTCTTCCTTATAGCCGCCGCTTGGATCTTTTTTGTTCTTGGCTTATGGCATATAATCGCCGGCCGGCCGCCAAAATGGTATATTG
>CAZMZN010000052.1:3765-4011 GCA_964570945.1 uncultured Gammaproteobacteria bacterium | reverse complement strand
GTTCCAATGTTTGCGTATCGTCGTTGATATTATTATAAGCAATCAAAATTAAAAAAAGGGCAATGGCAATACCGGCTGTTATAAGAAAAAAAGTTAAGATATGATTTTTCATAATTTAACGGGTATAATTTTTGAAAGCTTCGTAAGTTTCTTTTTGTGTCGCCCATTTTAATTCATCAAATTGCGAGATTTGTTCAAAAAAGTAGCGCAGCATCGTGAGGTTGAGCGTCTTGCCGAAGCGGCGTG
>CAZMZN010000052.1:0-3755 GCA_964570945.1 uncultured Gammaproteobacteria bacterium | reverse complement strand
AAAAAAGTAGCGCAGCACATCTTCATTTTCTTCAACCAAATCATTGGTAGCAAAGTAGAAGCCTATTTTTGTAAACTTTTGCGGATCTCGCATTTTTATTATTTTTTTAATTTCTGATATGACAACATCTACATCTTCTTTTGTAAGCGGGCAGGAATCTGTTTTGACACAATCGGCATTTCTGCCTTCAGCCATAAGAGACAGTCTGCCTAAATCACCCGTCATTACAGCCAATTTGCCGTTGGCATCTTCTTGAAAATCATTAGCATCGGCCAACCAGCGAGGATATATTCTATCATTCAAATTTAAAGGCGCTTCGTAATGATAGCCTGTTTCGTAAATATAATCATCGTCCCAGCCGGCCGGACGAGCCGATTCCGGCATTGATAGATAATGAACTCCAACAATTCCGTCCGCATATGAAAAACCGGCTTTATACATGCCTGTTACCCAATCCAAAGATGTGCCGCCACCTGAAATTCCCAAGTTATTTTTTTTGCCAACTAATTTGTCTATTAAAGCTTTATTTTTTTTGGCAAGTTTTATGTATTGATTTAGATCATTGGTGGAATTTTTAAATCCATAATCAAAATGCGTGCCAACTCCGTGACCGCGTTCCACTATTTCTTTTAAGAAGTTACGATTGTATTCACGACAAGCAATGGCAAACGGCTTTTCGCTTTCAAAGGTTAATTTGGCATTATATTCATCAGCCAAATCCATGAAAAATTCTGATCTTTCTATAATTCTGTCAAAAAAGCCTTTGTCAATATTTTTCCAGCCGCCTTCATAATGAGTCATTGTGGTTATATAAATAGGCAATTCTTGATCGCCGGAATTATTTTGGTTGGTATTGGTTTCTTCTTCGTTTTCATTATTTTGACTGCTTTGGTTTTGTTCTTTCAGGTTTAAATTAAGATTGAAATGATTTGTGAATACAAAAATTATTATCGCAGATGCGATAACTAAAGTTATTGCAAAAATAATGGCGCGAAATTTATTCATACGATACAATAATAATACTATGGCAACAAAATCACAAATTCATATTACAAAATCATTTTTTCTGATTGTGAGCGCGGTAGTTTTATTTTTGTTTTGGAAAGTGATTCAGCCTTTTGCGATGGTTTTGCTAACCGCAGCCATCGCGGGGATTATTTTTGCTCCTCTTGAAGAAAAAATAAGAATGATGCTTAAAAATAAAAAAGCATCGGCCAGCTTGGTTGTAGTGGGTATGTTTTTGCTAGTAGTTGTTCCTTTATTTTTTGGAGCTTTGGCGATGGTTAGCCAGGCCGGTGAAATTTTACAATCTTCATTTTCTGGCGATAGTTGGTTGAAACAAGTAAGTTATGATAATTCTAATCTTTTCAGCTTAATGCCGGATTCCACTCGCGCGTTTATAATGGAAATGGATATCGCTAAATTGGGACAGAGCGCGGCAAAATGGGCATTTGAAAATATTGGTAGTTTATTTTCCAGCACGGCAAAATTGATATTTGATGTTTTCATTTTCTTTATCGCTTTGTTTTATTTTTTGGTTGACAAAGAGCAGATTAAAAAAATGGCTTTGGAATTAAGTCCGTTTAAAGACAGTTTAGATGAGAAAATTCTAAAAAGAATCGTAGGCACGGTGCGCAGTGTTGTTTTTGGTGCTTTAATCGTAGCGATAGTTAAGGGTTTATTGGCTATTGTTGGATTAGCGATTTTTGGTGTTCCCGGCAGTGTTTTGTGGGGTGCGTTATCCGCCATTGCTTCGCAGATTCCAATGATAGGCGCCACTATAATTTTAGGTCCAGCGGTGATTTATTTGTTCATTATAGGGCATACCGGCGCGGCAATCGGTTTATTACTTTGGTCGGTTTTGATTGTCGGATTGGTAGACAATGTTTTGGCACCTCAATTGGTGGGTGCTAAAACAAAGATGAATCAATTGCTGATTTTAATTTCAATTTTGGGAGGATTACAGATATTCGGTCCGATAGGTTTTATTACCGGTCCGACAATTTTGGCGATGGTAATGGTTGTTATTGAGCTTTATAAAAATGGTATTTTAGAATAATTATGCGTTTTTTGCGTCCTGATAACGAACGATTGGAATTAACATATAATGATGTATTTTTATTGCCTCAATATTCTGATATTCCTTCAAGAATGGATGTTGATGTGGCGCCTGTAAGTAAAATTAATCTACAAATTCCGATTGTGTTATCAAATATGACTTCTGTTGCCGGGCGCCGTATGGCGGAAACGGTGGCTAGGCGAGGGGGTCTAGTTGTGTTTACTCAAGATGCTTCTTTCGACAGAATTGAAAAAATGGTTGCTTTTGTGAAAAAAGCCAATATTAAATATGACACCCCTATTATTTTAAAAGAGACAGATACAATACAGACGGCTTTGAATTTAATTTTAAAAAGAGCGCATAAAGCGGTAATCATTGTTGATGATGAAAATCATCCGATTGGCATCTTTAAAGAAAAAGATAAAGACGATAAGGATTTGTTTACTTTGATGAAGGATGTAATGAGCAGGGAATTGATTACGATTCCTGAAGACCTGGCCCCCAAAGAAATTTTTTATATTTTAGACAAGCATAGGCTGTCTATTGCTCCGGTTGTTGACAAGGAAAACAAATTGGTTGGAGTTATCACCAAGAAAGGGGCGGTGAGGTTGTCAATGTATAATCCGGCCGTAAACGAAAATAATCAACTGCTAACAGCTGTAGCTGTTCGCGCGGGGGGTGATGTGGAGCAATCGGTAAACAGGTTATTAGAGATAGGTGTAGATGTGATTGTTGTTGATACCGCACACGGGCATCAGAAAAAAATGATTGAAGCTGTAAAAGGGGCGAGACGAATGGCGGGTAATGATTTCCCAATAGTTGCCGGTAATGTTGTAACTCAAGAAGGGGCACAAGCGTTGATTGATGCTGGTGCCTCTATTGTCAAAGTGGGAGTGGGTCCTGGCGCTGTTTGCACGACGCGAATGATGACTGGAGTGGGGCGGCCTCAATTTTCCGCTGTGCATAGAGTAGCTCAGATAGCCAGAAAGCAAGGGGTTGGTGTGTGGGCGGATGGAGGAGTGAGGTATCCGCGCGATGTGGCTTTAGCAATAGCGGCGGGAGCTACATCTGTTATGATCGGATCTTGGTTTGCTGGTACATATGAAAGTCCTGCCGATGCTCATCGTGATTCTCATGGCAGAATTTATAAAGAGCAGTTTGGTATGGCGTCGCACAGAGCGGTCATCCGACGCGGAGAAGGTGATGAAAAATGGATGAGTGCTCGGAAAGAATTTTTTAAAGAAGGGGCAAGCAATGCCAGAATGTATTTAAAAGAAGGTATGGAAAGCGCGGAAGATATTATTGATAGTATAATTGCCGGTTTGCGAAGCGCCTGTACATATTCCGGAGCGCGAAATTTGCAAGAATTTTATGATAAAGCCATTATTGGAGTGCAGACGCCGGCCGGATATAACGAGGGTAAATCATTGGAGCATGGATGGTGATAAATATTGACAAAAAAGTTTTTTTTCATTATTCTGTTTTCACTTTGTTCCTCACTTATAATATACGGCCCCATCGTTTAATGGTTAGGACGCCAGGTTTTCATCCTGGTAATCCGGGTTCGATTCCCGGTGGGGTCACCACAAAACCACCCACTAAAGTGGGCGGTTTTGTTTTTATATAAGTAATTTATTGAAAAAATTTATCCATAAATCTTACTGCTGATTGTCGCAGTTGTTGAATGCTGTTATTA
>CAZMZN010000051.1:0-4062 GCA_964570945.1 uncultured Gammaproteobacteria bacterium | reverse complement strand
ATGTTATTGTCACCAAATGTAAACTAAAAAGCTCAAAAAACACCGCCTTATCGGCGGTGTTTTTATTTTTCAAGAAATTCATCAATCGCTTTAATAGCGGTTTTTATATTTTTAATTTCTCTCTTTTTTTGTTTTGCTAAAACTTTTCCTAGCTCAATAATCTCTTCATCGGTCATATTATCAATATCTTTCAATATATTTTCTGTTGCTTTCTCATCAAAATGAGAATTCTTTACCAATGTAATTAAAGCTGTTTTGTAATCCATATTATTCTTCAAATATTTCAATTGCCTCTTCCACACTTGGTGATAAAGCATTGTTTAAAATTTCTCTCACCTTCTTAAATGCCTTGGCTATTCTTTTCCTATCATATTTAAGCTGGACACCTGCTTCAAAAATATGAGAAGGAGCAAAGCCTCCCGTAATAGCTTCTGTTAATTCAGTAAACAAAGCAAGGCTCACAGACGCATCTGGAGTCAAATCAAATTTACTCATCTTAACTGTTTTGGCTGTAACATGCTTAATTTCATCTTCTGACATTCCCGCTTCTTTTAACTTCGCGGATACCGATCTCAATTGAATATGATATTTATATCTGGCTAATAATTTGGCGGCGTCAGCGCCCCATGAAGCCAAATCACCAATACCGGGAATAGTGTCAGCAATAACTATAGCAGTATTAATGGCGGTTCTTAATCCCGCTTCCGCACCTTCTAACACCACTTCATCAGTAGCGATTTCTTTTAAAGCTTTGTATAAATTCCGAGCTTTTTCTAAAGAAGATAACTTTTTTTGCTCCAATTGTCTTTCTATATATTGCTTTTCCTGATTATTTTGATTTTTATCACTTTCGTTTTGATCATGATTATTTTCTGTTTCAAAATCCATATGCCTGTATTATACACAAAAAGCAAAAAAATCAATACAGCAAGTTATAATAAGACAAAATTATAAAACATAAATGAATTTAACAAAAACAAATCTTTAAAAAGGAAACTCGATTGATACAAAACAAACGCTTAAAAATCCCGCAAACGCGGGATTTTCATTTAACTGTATTTAATCTTTATTTTCATATTCCCTCATTGTATTCCGCATTTGGCGCATTGCGTCCATATCATTCATATCCATACCGCCATTCATCATTCCACCCATAAAATTCATATCGCTACCGTTTGCCATATTTTTCATCATATGAGGCATCATGCTGTCATCATTTCATCATTCATCATTTTTTGTTCCATCATGCCATTACCCATCATATTGTCAAAATCATTAGCTTCACGCAAAGCTTTGGCATTTTTCAATACAGCATCTGAAACATCTCCATGCATTGCCTTGTGCATATTCATCATTGGATAATCAATTTCAGCCATTATTTCATGTGCCCCATCCATATCTCCCTGCATCATTAAATTATGCGCTTCTACCATTTTAGCAAAGATTTCTTCATCCATAGGCACTTCAAAAGAGACCTTATCCAGCAAAGACTTGAATTTTTCATAATCCGCATTTTCAATAGCGATGCGCATCTCTTCATGCAATTCCATATTGTCACCATCAACTGTTTTTTCTGTTATAGCGGTAGATTTATTATTAGCTCTTAATCCATGGGCATAGACAGTACCAGCTCCCGTAATAGCAATTAATAAAGCGGTTGCCGGAACAATAATCGCCGACTTTCTAAATTTTTGTTGCTTCATAGTATAAAATTAATTATTAATACACTGGGTTCTCACGCATCATCTGACGCATAAAATCTAACCCCGCGCATTTATTAATACGCTCTCCGTTTTGAATTCTTTCACGTATTACTTCCATATTCTCACGATGACAATTACGCCAATCCATAATTGCACAAGCATAAAAATAATCATCGGTATTAATACCAATGACGGCAATACTACGATGTGAATTGATTATCTCCATTTCCTCTTCTGTAGCATCAGAAATATTTACCGGCACAATTCTATAATCAAATGTCTCCATTATAACCATTGTCATACCATCATTAACCTCAACACCCAGAGGAACCCCGCTAATTAAGCCTTTATCAACGTCATTCCATTTTTTTTCTCTCATTTCCTCTACAGATTCATAGAAATGATATTTTCCAGCCATAGTTTCTGTAACTTCACCCATACCAAAAAAGAAAAAGGCTACACCTATAACAAATGAACTGATCAAATTAACACTAACAACAATTGCAAACGGATAACGGTATCCTTTTTTCGTTTTGCGAAAATTTATAAATCCAACCATCAACAAAGCCAAGAATGCCGTAAGCCAAAAAACAGGCATCCAATCTAACAAAAATTGCCAAGTATTGTTATGGGTTATAAACCTCAATCCCCATTCAGCATGTAAAAAGACATATAAAATAACAGATATAGCAACAGCACCAAATACAACTGACAATATCCATAAGCCCCAAAAAAACCAATTGCGCAATTTAAATGCCCATACCGGAACCGGCTCTATATTATCCGTTTCAATTTTTTCTAAAATTTTATCAGCTAATTTACTCATATTTTTTCATCTCCTTTTCTATTTCATGTTTTAATTTTTTCTTGGCGCGGCTGATTTGGCTCGCAACTGACCCCATAGGAAGCTTAAGAACATCGGCAATCTCCTTATAATCCAACTCTTCCATATAACGAAGAAGTAAAATGTTTTTATATTTTTCACTTAATTTTCCCATCGCTTTGTTTAAAATACTAATGTCACTTTTTATTTCCATCTCTTCCTGTAAACTTTTATAATTTGAAATATTTAACAATAAAGCCTCACCATCTTCAGCTAAATTACCGTGCGGCCGCACCTTCTTCTTTCTATACGCGCTAATCGTGGTATTATGAGCTATTCTATAAATCCAAGATGAAAATGACATGGAAGAATCAAAACTATGCAAATAACGAAACGCCTTTATAAAAACTTCCTGCAAAATATCTTCCGCTTCATCTCCGGCACCCAATCTTTTTATATAGCGCAAAAGTCGCTGTTCATACCTCTCCACCAATACGGTAAAATCTCGCTTATTATAACAAGCTGATAACGCTACCTCTTCATCGGTTAATTTTTGCTCCATAAATTTATATATTATACGCTGCGGTATTCTTTTTTATTCTACTCTAATAATTTTATATTGTATATTGTTTACCTTAATAAAATCACCGGTTTTGCCGCCAATCAATGCCGCCCCAAGCGGAGAGAGGTAAGAAATTTTTCCATTTGCAGGATCAGCTTCTTCCGGTCCTGTTATTAAAAAAGACAGCTCTTTTTCATTGGCTTTAATCGTGATGCGCGCTCCTATTTTTATAATTCCATCATTTGTTCCGGTTTTAATCTCAATGACATTTTTTAATTTTTCTTTAGCGTATAATAGAGCCGATTCCGCTCTCCGCAACTTAGATTTCGCTTCTTGATAAGCTGCATTTTCAGATAAATCTCCCATAGCTTGAGTTCGCGCCACTTCCGCTCGCAATATCGGCATCTGTTTTTCCAAAGTGGCAATTTTCTTTTTCAATTTTTTAATACCATCAATTGTTAAATAAACAGGACCGTTATCCTGTTTATTTAATTTTTGTTTTTTTCTGATAGGTAATCTCATCTAATAATCCCGCAATTTGTGAATAATTTCTTTCTGCTGAATTTTTTCCAGCGCTTTTGCTTCAATTTGACGAATTCTCTCCCTTGTTACATCAAATTCCCGGCCAACTTCTTCTAGGGTATGGCCAACTCCGTCAACCAGGCCGAAACGCATTTCCAAAATCTTTTGTTCACGCGGAGTTAAATCTTTCATTGCTTCTTTGACATAATCCTTCAATAACTCACGTCCGGCAGATTTATCTGGAGAAATGGCGCGTGTGTCTTCTATAAAATCTTGTAATTTTGAATCTTCTTCGTCATCACCTACCGAAGTTTCAAGAGATACGGTTTCCTGAGAAATCTTTTTAATATGGCGTACTTTATCAACAGGCAAACCCAACTCCGATGACATTTCCTCCGGTAAAGGCTCGCGGCCCAAATCCTGGATTAAACGGCGTTCCACTTGCTTAAAAC
>CAZMZN010000050.1:0-4063 GCA_964570945.1 uncultured Gammaproteobacteria bacterium | reverse complement strand
ACATATGCTTCACGCTCCTGATTGCCTTGCGCAAAAACTAAAAAAGGTATAAATAATAAAATGAAAAAAATTACAAATTTTCGCATATTAGGTAAAATTATACCAGGTAATCTATAATTTTAATATTCCTATGCATAAAAAAATAGTTTTAATCGCCGTCATCGCAATTTTTATTATTGGCGCTTTTTCTACCTTTATTTTTCAGCAAACCACCGTTAAAACAAATAATGAAAAGCCGAAAATCGCCGCTACAATATTTCCTCTTTATGATATAACGCGCAATATAGCAGGTGATGATATTGATACAGTGCTAATATTGCCGTCAGGAGCCAGTCCACATACTTATGATCCAACACCGAATGATATTCGTCGATTGCAGAATGCAAAAGCGGTATATGCTATCGGCTATGGTGTTGACAGTTGGGCAAAAACAATTGCCGATGGAGTAAGTGCTGACACCGTTATCGTTGCCGATAATATAGCCTTGTTAGCAGATCAAAAAAATCAAGATGCTTACAATCCGCATTATTGGCTTTCTATAAATAATGCTGAACAAATAGCAAAAAACATCGCCGATGATTTATCGCAAAGATTCCCTGATCAGGCAGATGTATTTAATAGCAACTTAACAAAATATCTAACACAACTTCAAAACACTCAATCACAACTTCAAAATATATTATCCAACTTAGACAACAATAAAATCATCACCATGCATGATGCTTGGAATTATTTTGCCGATGAGTATAATTTAGAAGTAATTGGAACATTTGAACCGTCTGCCGGCATAGAACCAAGCCCTCAAGATATCGCTACTTTAAATTCTCTTGTCAAAGAAAACAATATTAAGGTTATTTATTCCGAACCGCAACTTGATGTTAGCGGATTAGAGGCGTTCATGAAAGACAATCAGATCAATCTGAGCATCTTAGATCCATTGGGCGGGGACGAAGAAAAAAATTCATATATAAATTTAATGCTATACAATGCTCAAACCATCGCCAACAATCAATAATATACCGGCTGTTGATGTTGAAAAACTCACCGTCGTGCGTGGCAATAACATTATTTTAAAGAATGTTTCTTTTACCGTGCCACAAGGATCGATTACCGCCATCATTGGCCCTAACGGATCCGGAAAAACAACTTTACTAAAAGCAATTTTAGAAATTATCAATATACAAAAAGGAAAAGTTTTATTTTTTGGAAAAAAATTAACGACAATCAGGCAGGATATCGGATATGTTCCACAAAAGTTTGCTTTTGAAAAAAACTTCCCGATCACTGTTTACGAATTTTTAAATTTAGCTAGACAAAACCAACCTCAAAAAATCATCAGAGAAAAAATTAAAGAAGTTGGCTTAACGCCTCTTATTTTAGAAAAACAATTAGGCGCTTTGTCCGGAGGTCAATTACAACGCGTATTAATTGCTCAAGCATTGTTTGACGATCCAAAATTGTTAATTATGGACGAACCGTCAGCCGGAATAGATACCGTGGGAGAGCAAATATTCTATAAAATCATTGAACATTTAAATAAAGAACACAATACAACAATAATCATTGTTTCACATGATATCAATTTTGTCGCCAACTCAGTCGATCAAGTAATTTGCATAAATAAAACCGTGATATGCAACGATACACCTAAAATAGCTTTAAGCGATGCAAATCTAAAAAAGCTGTTTCGCGATAGTAAACTAACAAAACACAATCATTGATATGCTAATGGAAATTTTTAGCTACCCATTTATGCAAAGAGCGGCTATCGCCGGTATTTTTCTTGGTTTAATGCTGGCATCACTGGGTGTGGTCGCCTCACTACGCAAAATGTCATTTTTTAGCGAAGGAGTGGCGCACGCATCTTTAGCGGGCATTGCTATCGCTTTGCTTATTAATGTTTCACCTCTTCCTGTAGCTATCATCTGGGCAATGATCATAGCTTTAGCTATTTTTAAAATTGAAAGATCCACTAATCTTAACTCTGATACGGCAATCGGTATTCTTTTTACAGCCAGTATGGCGCTTGGAATTTTAATTATAAGCCTCTTACCCGGATATCAACCTGAATTAATGTCATTTTTATTTGGCAGTATTTTAACCGTTAAATCAATAGATTTATGGATCATTATAGCTCTCTCTTTATTAATTTTAATCTGGTTTTTTCCGACGTTGAAAAAACTCACATTTTTATCATTAAATGAAGAAACAGCTATAGTAAACGGTATAAATACTAAAATTATCACTTTAATTTTTTATCTATCATTAGCAATTGCAACTGTTTTGGGAGTAAAAATTCTAGGAATTGTTCTAGTGTCAGCGCTGCTGATTATACCTCCAGCCACAGGCCGCCTATTAGCAAATTCCTTTAAATCATATTTTGTTTTCTCAATACTGGCGGCGGAATTTTCAATATTTGCCGGTTTACTACTGTCTGTGCAATATAATCTTCCTTCTGGCGCGGCAATTGTATTGGCAAGCGCCTTATTGTTTACTTTTGCAATGTTTAAAAAAATTAAATTTTAAATCAACAAATCACCTCCCAAAAAATATCCTATCAAACACAAAATACCAACTGCCATCACCGCCAAAGATACATTTAAAACAGCTTTTGCGTCAGGATCATCGCGTGTAAAAGTAAAAAGCATTGCCAACGCAAAAGCTTCCATCAAAATAATAGGCAAAGCCGTTAAAATAATTCCCGTTAATAATAATGCAGTCATAGCAAAAGTATAAAATAAAGGATTGACTAATGCAATAAATTAAGCTATCATTTCTGTCGCAACTAATCAAGCGGCGTTAGCTCAGCTGGATAGAGCGTCTGGCTTCGGACCAGAAGGTCGGGGGTTCGAATCCCTCACGCCGTGCCACATGAAAAAATACGCGCCGGTAGCTCAGTTGGTAGAGCAGGTGGCTCTTAACCACTTGGTCGCAGGTTCGAGTCCTGCCCGGCGTACCAATAAAACCTTCTCTTGAGAGAAGGTTTTATTGACTTTTATTATCTTAAAAATGTATCTACCGTCTATCTTTGATTTCTTTTTTTACAACATTCCACCTTTCTTGCAACTCCGGATCTGTGAAGCGATAACCATTGCCCAAATAATTTGGTACATCCCCTTCAGAATAACCGGCACGCTTTAATTTTGATTCCAATTGATAATCACTGGGTAAAGTATGCATATATCCGCTAGCATCAATGAATGAAATAACGCCATTTACAATGCTAAACTTACCTCTTTCATGAGGCGGAAAAGGATGCTCGGAAATTTTAATTGTGTTATCCGAATTTAATAATCCACCGACTGAAGCAACTGTCATTTCAGCTCCATTTAAATCAAACCATTTTATTTGTAATAATTCTTGCTCTTTTTCAACATCAATATTATTTTTTCGTATTACTTCTTCTTTCATTTTGGACAAAATTTGTTGATGTTGTTGAGCGCGCATTTCTCGCCATAAATGCCTCAATCTTGGATCGATGAATACAGATCCGTTAGCGATTGAATTAGGTACATTACCCTCTACATACCCGGCATCTTCTAACGCTTTTTGACGTTCATCTGAATGTGGCGCCATATAAAGTTCGCCCTTACCATTTTTAAAAGTCAAAACACCATTAATAACACTGAATTTTTTATTATCCGCTAAGTCTGGATTAATAATATAAGTATCATACGCCTCACCATTTTCCTTAATTTTTGATGTTATTGGCGTTTTATTTAGCTTAATCCAATCAAAACCATATATATTGTCTGTAAAACGAGCTTTTACATCCAATATTTCATTTAACGGTTTATATTCTTGTTCTTGCATAAAATTAACAATTTTGTTTGAACACCGTTACCAGCCCTTTACTTCCAAAGCTTTACGGGCCGCTTCAATTTGCGCTTCCTGTTTTGAAGTGCCTTCTCCTTCGGCTATCAAATCTTTACCTAAAAACACACCAATGCGAAATTTTTTATTGTGATCAGGACCTTCTTCAGATAAAACTTTATAACTGGGAGTAATACTTAATTTTGATTGAGCTGCTTCTTGAAACAAACTTTTCGGATCTATATATAAT
>CAZMZN010000049.1:1712-4109 GCA_964570945.1 uncultured Gammaproteobacteria bacterium | reverse complement strand
GGAAAATAGAATCTTTCATAAAATTATTCCTTCGGAAAGGGGGGTTATTTATGATAGAAATTCAAATATTTTAGCGGAAAATACTGCTAAATTTGAGGTCATCACGTCTTTGTCGGCTTTGCCGCAAGATAAACGGGAACGCGATAAGATTTTGTTAAATTTGGCTAACGATCTTGGTATTAGTCCATTTCAATTTTTTGACGCTCTTGATGGTGTTAAGGATTATACCGAACCAATCTTGCTTGTCGATGATATCCCTTATGATAAAGCGATAAAATTAATGTCTCAAGAAAACAAATATCCTTTTATACAGCTGGAAACAACATATAAGCGCAAATATATTACCGATAGAATCCCTTCGTTATCTCATATTCTTGGTTATACGGGAATTATTAGCGCGGATGAATATGAGGTAAATAGTGGTTATAGGCGATTTGATCAAATAGGTAAGCAGGGATTAGAAGCTGAATATGAATCGGAATTGAGGGGGATATATGGCGAAGAAAGTATTGAAGTGGACGCTAAAGGCAACTTAAAAAGAATCATATCAAGACATGAACCTATAGATGGTCAGGATTTAACATTAGCGTTAGACATTAATCTTCAAAGCTATATTGAAACCATTCTAAAAGAGAAATTAGAGCAATATAACCTAAATAACGCTTCTGTAGTAGTAATGGATCCAAACAATGGAGATGTTTTGGCACTGGTATCTTGGCCGGCATTTGATGCCAATGATTTTAGTGGCGGGATAGATTCTAAAAAATATAACCAATTGTTAAACGATGAAAGAAAGCCTTTGTTTCCCAGGGTGTATGCTGGAGAATTTCCTTCAGGTTCCACTATTAAGCCGGTTCATGCGGCTGCGGCTTTAATGGATGGAGTAATAACCACTTCAACATCTTTTCTATCAACAGGAGGGATAAGAATTGGAATCTGGTTTTTCCCTGACTGGAAAAGCGGCGGACATGGATTAACAAATGTTTATTGGGCGATTGCTGATTCTGTTAATACTTTTTTCTATATCATTGGCGGCGGTTATAAAGATTTTCAGGGATTGGGTATTGATAAAATGATGAGTTATGACAGTTTGTTTGGATTTGGTAAAAAAACAGGCATTGATTTACCCGGTGAGGCAGATGGTTTTTTACCGAGTCCTAAATGGAAAATGGAGACAAAAAATGAACGATGGTACATAGGTGATACATACCATGTCGCAATCGGGCAAGGTGATTTACTGGTTACCCCTTTACAAATCACTGTTGCCACATCTGTTTTTGCAAATAATGGTTATTTAGTGCGTCCACGATTGAATTTAAATAGAGAAATTAAAAAAACAAAAATTGTAGATGAAGAAATAACAAAAATTATAAGGGATGCTATGCGCCTTACCGTAACCGCGGGAAGTGCGCAAATGTTACAAGATTTACCTGTGGAAGTTGCAGGTAAGACGGGAACAGCTCAATGGTCAACCAAATATCCGCCCCATAGCTGGTTTACCGGTTTTGCGCCTGTTGAAAATCCGAGCTTGGTTATAACCGTATTAATTGAAAATGGTGGAAACGATTATTTGGCTGTGCCGATAACAAGAGATATTTTAAATTGGTACTTTTCAGAATATAAACCTTTGACAAATTAGTGTATTGTTTTATGATATATATAACCGCGCTAAGCGGTAAATTTTGTTAATAGAATTAGATTATGAACGACAATGTCCAATATATTTCTCCACAAGGCCTGAAAAAATTACAGGAGGAATTAAATTATAGAAAAAATGATTTAAGAAAGGAAATTGCTGAAAAAATTTCAACTGCAAAAGAAATGGGTGATTTGTCGGAAAATTTTGAATATCAAGAAGCTAAGGAGCAACAAGCAACCAATGAAGCGAAGATTATTGAGTTGGAAAATTTGCTTCGCAATTCTATCGTTGTGGATAGTCAAACAGGTGGTGATAAAATTGGCATAGGTTGTAAGTTTAAGGTTCTGATTAATGAAAGTGAAGAAAAGGTATTTGAAATAGTTGGCGCTTCTGAATCCGATCCGTTAAATGGTAAAATAAGTAATGAATCACCTCTTGGGCAAAAATTTCTAGGTTTAGCAAAAGATGATATAGTTGAATTTAACAGTCCAATGGGAATAACTAGGTATAAAATTTTAGAAATTCTGTAATATGATTCAAGAAGAAAAAGACAGGCGGCAAAGGCTGGAAATCGCAAAAAATTTAGGCATCAATCCTTATCCGGCTAATGCTCACCGCACGAAAAATATTAAAGATGTTATAGATGGTTTTGATAAATTACTTGAAAATAAGGAAAAGCTCACGGTTGGCGGCCGTATTATGGCTATTCGCAAGCATGGCGGTATTTCTTTTATAAATTTAAAGGATGAAAGCGGCTC
>CAZMZN010000049.1:0-1686 GCA_964570945.1 uncultured Gammaproteobacteria bacterium | reverse complement strand
AATTGTAATTTTTAAGGAAGAGGTCAGTGAAGAAAAATATAAAGAATTTTTTAAAATTACCGATATCGGTGATTTTTATGAATTTAGTGGTAGTGTTTATTTGACTAAAAAAGGAGAGAAATCAATTAAAGCAAGTAATTGGCTGATGTTAGCAAAAAGTCTTTTGCCGTTACCTGAAAAATTTCACGGACTGAATGATATTGAAAAAAGGTATAGGCAACGCTATTTGGATTTAATTGCCAACCCTGAAGTGATGGAAAAAGCAAAGGCGCGCGCAAAAATGGTGGCGGCTATGCGTAATTTTTTAGAACAAGAAGGATTTTTGGAAGTTGAAACACCAATATTGCAACCAATACCTGGTGGCGCTAATGCAAGACCGTTTATTACCCATCATAATACTTTGCATACTGATTTGTATTTAAGGATTGCTCCCGAGCTATATCTTAAACGGTTATTAGTTGGCGGTTTTGAAAAAATCTATGAATTTGCCCGTTGTTTTCGTAATGAAGGTATAAGTCCGCAACATAATCCTGAATTTACTCAAATTGAAGCGTATTGGGCCTATGCTAACATTGAACAATTGATTGATCACATATCAAAATTATTACTAACGGCGGTCAAGGCTGTGACAAACGGAAAAACATCTGTTGTTATTGATGGTAAAGAAATTTCATTTGAGAATATCCCCCGAAAAACTTTCAGGGAAGTAATTTTAGAACAAACAGGCATAGATTTAAACGAGTATCAAACGGAAGAAAAATTAAAAGAAAAAATGCATGAACTGAATTTAGAAGTTGATAATGTGGTAGGTTACGGCGATTTAGTTGATACTCTTTATAAAAATACAGCCAGACCAAAAATTGAACAGCCGGTTTTTGTAACAGAATATCCGGCGGCTATGAAACCATTGGCCAAAAGAAGTGATTCCAATCCACACTATAGCGCCAGTGTTCAATTGGTGGTTTTGGGAATGGAAATGTGCAATGGTTTTAATGAGTTAAATGATCCTTTGGAGCAGGAAGAAAGATTTAAAGAACAAGAGGCTTTAAGAGAGCGGGGTAGTGAGGAATCTCAGCGTATTGATTATGACTATATAACCGCTCTAAAGCATGGTATGCCGCCAGCGGCTGGATACGGCATTGGTATTGATAGATTAGCGGCTCTTTTGACAGGGTCCACAAACCTTAAAGAGGTGATACTATTTCCCACACTTAAACCTCAATCCGATAAAATAACAGACGATATTGATGAATAAAAATAGTAATAAAATTGTAATGGTATTTGGAGTTTTTGATGGGTTGCATCCTGGTCATAAGTATTTTTTAAGTGAGGCGGCAAAATTTGGACAAATAATAGCGGTTGTGCCTGAGGATAGAGAAGTTAAGAGTATGAAAGGCAAATTTCCCACTCAGTCCTGGGATGATAGGGTTGCGCATTTAAAGAGTAGCGGTTTGGTTATGGATGTGGTTGCCGCCGACGGCAATCATGGTTCGTTTAAGGTTATTGAAAAATATAAACCCGATATAATTTGTTTAGGATATGATCAAGTTGAATTAAAAAAATCATTACTAAAATATGGCTTTGATCCTGGCAATATTATTACAATTAAAGCTTATCATCCCGAAAAATATAAATCTTCCTTGCTAAACAAAAATATCCCCTTGGTCATGTGAGGAATCTGATGCA
>CAZMZN010000048.1:0-4146 GCA_964570945.1 uncultured Gammaproteobacteria bacterium | reverse complement strand
TTTTATGTTGATTTTGGAGTTTATTTGCCGACAGATCCAAAAATTCTCGCTTTGATTCGCAATGGTTTAAAGGCGACCGCTTATGTGGAACAATTTGAATCTGAATATATCGAGGCGCGGGATAATTGGGATGCTTTTATGGCAACCATGAAATATTCAGACGCCAGCATGGAAGAAAAAACAGGCACGGTTTTATCGATTATATCTCAAGCTTTTGATCCTGCTGTTAATGAAATTTCCGCCAGCGCGAACGTCCAATATCAAACTTTATTCAAAGCTCAGCAGGAAAGTAATGTAAAATTAGACGCATTACTAGCCAACAAGGGTTTTAAGGCGGTGACCGATTACATAACTGGTGCGCAAGTTACACCGCCGTCAGTGGTTGAACAAAAATTAAAGGAGGGATTGGAAGATCCGTCAGCCAAGCAATTGCAAGTAGCGGCATCATCATTGGCTAATTCAGATGTGTTGTTGGCCTTGGGTGTGAACGCGGCTTCAGTTTTTACCAGTACTTTGGCTAATAATTTAATGTCAAAATTGACGCAAGGATTGTTTAAGGATGTGTCTTATGATTCTTCTTACACTCCGTTTAACGGAGATTCGGTTGTTAGTTATTCTCGCGACACGATAATGAAAAAATTTACTTCTTTAACCGCTTTTCGTCCCTTGGAAGTGACAAATTACGATTTGTTGGCCCAGCTTTCCAGTTGTCCAACCGGTTTTCGCGGTTCAACTCGCGGACTTTACAATTGCGCTATGGATTCTTCGTTTGCCACCGCGGTTTCAATGGCGGATGTTGGCGAACCTTTAACAGTCGCAGAAGCGATTGATCAAGGTTATTTGGATGGCGATTGGCCGCTTATATCACCTCAAGATAGCGCCAAAAATCAAGATGCAAAATGTTATACTTACGGTTTTTGTTATTCCAACTTAGTTAAATTGCGCAAGGCGCGAATCATTCCCGTCGGTTGGGAAATGGCGGCGGCATCAGATGCCAATTTTGTTGAAAATCCCATTACTTTGCAGGAAGTGATAGATTCTTTTAACGATTGTAATAGTGATGGTGAATTGGATGACGAGCATCCTTGGTGCCATTTAATAGATCCCAATTGGATTTTAAAGGCTCCGGATACCCAATGCCGCACAATGGCTTACGGCCAATTGTTATCCGCACCCAATACTTCCGAAAGAGCGCAAGAGTGTGTTGATTTGCAAAGTTGTATCAGCGAAGATGAAAATGGCAATTGTGATACTGGATACGGCTATTGTGTCCGTGAAGAAAATACTTGGGAATTTCGTGGAGATGAATGTCCGGAAGAATATGCCGGTTGTATGTCTTTTGTTGATGCCGATCCTTTAAGTACAGACAGTACGGCGACGGTTAGCTTTATCACAGATACGATTGATTACGGTCAATGTGATGCCGATAGTGTTAATTGTTTGTGGTATGCGACTCAAAAGGAAGAAAATGATGACGGTGATTTTGATTGGCCGAGCATAGATTCGGTTGTCGTTGCTGACGCCGAAGCTGACGCTTATAAAAATAGATTGTATTTCAATGGCAATGTTGAAACCTGCGATGAAGACAATGGCGGTTGCCAAGAGATCGTAGAACGGGGATCTGATTTGGATGTCACTTTAAACATGATTGCAAATTCAAGTTTTGAAAATGATAGCGATGAAGATTCTTGGCCTGATTCTTGGATTATGGAGGGGGGTGATTATGATACTGAAAACGATCAGGGCCGTAGCGGAGACGCGGCTTATAATCCGGGGTCAACAGGTGAAATTTATCAATTTGTTACTTTGATGCCCAGTCGTTTTTATACAATTTCAGCCTACGCAAAACAAAATAGTGGCACTTCAGAGGCAAAACTTGGTATTTTTATAACCGATGCCGATGGTGAAGAGGTTGATATGTCCGGTGTGAGTTATACGGGCGATGCTGATGTTGACTGCACTTTGTCGGATAATGATGGTGACGGCACTAAAAATGGATTTGTTGTTACGCTGGCGCCGACGGATAGTGAATACGAGCGTTTTGATTGCACTTTTGCGACAACGCGAATTTCCGGAAACTCTGATGAAATGTATGCCAAAGTAAGTGTTAGCGATGGCGATATTTGGGTTGATAATATCCAACTGGAACAATCTGCCACTTTGAACAGTTATCATTATGAATATAGCGACAGTTCTTTGTCTTATGATTACTTGAAGGTGGCGCCATCTTATTTGGGTTGTGATGGTTCTGATGACGATCCTGAAGAATGTGATAATTACGCTCCTGTTTGTTCGGCGGATGAATCCGGTTGTTCGCTTTATACGCCGGCAAACGGCGATCCGTCTGTTTCCGGTATTGTCAACGAATTGGACGCTTGCCCGTCGGTTTGTGCTGGTTATGATACTTTCCGTCAAGAGGCGACATTATATGAACCTAATGGAGAGTTTCCGGTTTACTTTATTCCGGATACCGCCACGCAATGTAGTGCTGAGGCGGTTGGTTGTGATGAGTTCACCAATTTATCGGATGAAAGTAAAGAATATTACACTTATTTGCGCGCTTGCGTAACAACGGATCAAGCTGATGCCAATACTAACGGTGATAACGGTGCGATTTTTTACACCTGGGAGGGGTCGGATGAAGAAGGCTACCAATTAAAGACTTGGAATTTGTTGGAATCAGATTTGGATGGATCGGCGTATTCTCCGTATACTTATGCGGATTCGGGAGAGCAAGATAACGCTCCCGGTAGCGCACCATGTACAAATTGGACAACAACGGCTGACGGCGTTGAATGTAGTGATGATGCGGACGGTGATGGAATGTTTGATGCTGAAACTGCTGATTGTGATGAATATGATGATATTGTAGATAATCCGGATTGCCGTGAATTTTATGATGTTGACGGTAATGTCCATTATCGCGAATGGTCAAATACGGTTACGGTTAACGACGAGTGCGTCTCATACCGTAAAACCGATATTGTCGGCAATGACAGTACTGAAAAACAAGCTAATTGTGAAGATTCCGGCGGTTATTATAATGAAGATGGCGGTTTCTGCGTGTATTACGGTTATAGCGAAGAAAGTAATTCTTGTTCTGCGTCTGAAAATGGTTGCCGCCAATATACAGGCGGCCGCAGTGCTAATAGCCGCATTGCTTTCAAAGATTACTTTGAAGCCGGTTCATTGGATAATTGGGATGCCGCTGATGCTTCCACCGTTGAATTAAGCAATGAATCTATCGCTACCGACGGTCATTCCTTAAAAGCCGAAGGTGTTTCCGTCTACACTTATTTGTATGAAGAATCGGGCGGTTGTTCGGACAGTGAAGGTTGTTCGTCCGATACCGGTAATTTGGGCGGTGAATGTACGGTTCAAGAAGGAGAAACTTATTGCGGTACATTGGAAGATGAATTATTTACCGATAAAACTTATACTTTAAGTTTGTGGGCTAAAGGGCAAACTGATTTGAATATTTATTTTGAAACCGCCAGTGGTACTCGAGCGGAATTTGACACCATTGAACTTGAAGATGATTGGCAAGAATTTTCTTTGGGGCCGCTTGATATGAACGAAGATGATTATCCTGATTTTGGTTCGGGAACGATTTTGGTAATAGAACCGGCGGGTAGCGGCGATTATTACATTGATAATGTTGTTTTGCGGGAAGGTGAAGATGACATTACGGTTATCAAAGATTCCTGGGAAACGCCGGGCGTATGTGATTCCAATTTGGAAGGTGAAAGTGATCCTCAATATTTCTTGGGATGCCGCGAGTATACGGATCAAAATGATGAAACAACTTATCTAAAATCATTTTCTTCGCTGTGTAGTGAGGAAAAAGTCGGCTGTCAGGGGTATTATTTAACCGGACAGTCAGATTCTCCATATAGTACGGTTTACAATGCCACTTGTTATAATGTTGATACTTCCGGAGCTTCCACTGCTTGGAGTAGTGCCGATACGGCCGAAGAAGCGACTACATGTTATCTGTTTACCAGTGAAGACGGTACGGAATTTGATACAAGCAGCAAACCTCTCTGTACAATTTCAACAGGAGAAGACAGCTGTTTGTTTGATATGGAAGATTGGTTTATTCCCGAAGGTGAAATTGAGGTAGGTGTAGGTAATCCGGCTTTGTAC
>CAZMZN010000047.1:3109-4174 GCA_964570945.1 uncultured Gammaproteobacteria bacterium | reverse complement strand
TGCCTATCCTTATGAGAATTAAATTCAACTTTAGAATCATTGGCGTGAAACACTAATAATTTTTTAATTCCTATTTTTTTATCAAATTCTGATATCGTTTGTTTTAATATTTTTGGATCGCGTAAATCATAACCGCTGGCAAAAGCGTGTTGAGTGTCAAAACAAACTCCAACCTCATTACCGCGCTCTGATTTTTTTAAAAAATAGCTTAATTCCTCTATGGTGTCACCCATAACATTACCGGCACCGGCTGAATTTTCAATTAATAATTGGCATGTACCTGTGTATCCGTCTAATATTTGGTTTATGCCATCAACAATTAAATCTGCTCCTCGTTCTTGGCTGAGATTTTTTGCAGATCCCGGGTGAAACATCAAAGCGCGGCAGCCTAAAAGCGAGCCTCTTTCAAGTTCTTCTCGTATGATTCGGATAGAGTTTTTTCTAATTCTTGTTTCTTTTGACGCCAGGTTTATAAAGTACGGAGCGTGAATATAGACTTCTTGTATTTTGTTTTTTTGCAAAGATTCTTTAAAAAGAGAAGCAGTATTTTTATCAATCGGCTTTGCTTTTCCTCCTTGTGGCGGCCTTGTAAAAATTTGAATTATTTCACAACCTATTTTTTTGCCGTTTACGGCGGCGTTCCATAATCCGCCGGCGGCAGAAACATGCGCTCCTATCCTCATATTTTTTAATTGTAGCGAATTAAAAATTTCTGTAAAGAAAACAGCCCTTACGGGCTGTTGTTTTATTTAACCATTTTTTCTTTCAAAAGATCCAGGGCTTTTTTATTTTTCATTTGTTGTTCTATATAATGGCGATATTCAGGGGAATACACTTGTTTTTTAATTTCTTTATCTTCATAGTTTTGAGCGATTTTATCAAGTTCCGCGTCTATTTCTTTGCTGTCTATTGTTATATTTTCTTTTTTAATAATTTCCCGTAAGACCAAAGAAACTTTTACGCGAGTTAAGGCGCCGCTTGCCATATCTATTTTTAGATCAGCGTATGTTTTGCCAATATTTTTTAGATATTCTTCAAAGTCTAAGCCTTGTCTTGATATAGATT